>NZ_JACGVZ010000005.1:0-176174 GCF_014077465.1 Colwellia sp. BRX10-4 | reverse complement strand
AGAGTCAGAGCCAAAGCCAGCGCCAGAGCCAGAGCCAGAGCCAGAGCCAGCAGCTAAGGCTGGTTTTTTTGCTCGATTAAAGCAAGGACTCACTAAAACACGCCAAAATATTGGTGGTGGAATATTTACGTTATTGAGTGGTAAAAAAATTGATGACGAGTTATTTGAAGAACTCGAAACCCATTTGCTGTTAGCGGATGTGGGTATTGAAACGACCACAAAAATTATAAAATCACTTACAGAAAGTGCATCACGTAAACAACTTAAAAATGCTGAAGCTTTGTATGATTTACTCAAAGAAGAGTTAAAGAAAATTATTGAGCCAGTAAGTGTACCGTTAGAGATTAATAATGATTCAGGTCCTTTCGTTATCTTAATGGTTGGTGTTAATGGGGTTGGAAAAACCACCACTATTGGTAAATTAGCGAAAAAATTTCAAGCTGAAGGTAAATCGGTCATGCTAGCGGCTGGTGACACGTTTAGAGCCGCGGCGGTTGAGCAATTACAAGTGTGGGGCGAGCGCAACGATATTCCTGTTATTGCCCAGCATACAGGCGCAGACAGTGCTTCTGTTATTTTTGATGCGATTAGTGCCGCAAAAGCCCGTGGTGTTGATGTACTCATTGCCGATACTGCTGGCCGGCTGCAGAACAAAAGTCACTTAATGGATGAATTGAAAAAAGTTGTCCGTGTCATGAAAAAGATCGATGATAAAGCACCTCATGAAGTGATGTTAACTTTAGATGCAGGCACTGGACAGAATGCGTTAAGCCAAACAAAATTATTTAATGAAGCGGTTGGTTTGACGGGACTAACATTAACCAAGCTTGATGGTACGGCTAAAGGTGGTGTTGTCTTTGCTATTGCCGATAAAAATGCGATTCCTATCCGCTATTTAGGCGTCGGTGAAGGCATTGATGACTTACGTCCATTTAACGGCGATGATTTTATTGATGCATTATTTACCCAAGATAGCTAAGATTTACGGTATAGTTCTGATGTCCGCTACACGATGTGAAGAATAATAAAAATAAGAGTATGGCCATTTTATGATCCACTTTAACAATGTCAGTAAAACCTATCCCGGTGGCTTTTTAGCACTTAAAAATGTTAGTTTTGAATTGGCAGCGGGTGAAATGGCATTTTTAACCGGACATTCAGGAGCGGGGAAAAGTACACTCTTAAAGCTAATGAGCTTAATGGAAAAGCCGACCAGTGGTAAAATCCAAATTAACGGTAGTGAAATATCAAATATAAAGTATAAAGATATTCCCTATGCTCGTCGAAAAATAGGGATGATTTTTCAAAACCATAATCTATTAATGGACAGAACTATTTTCGATAATGTTGCATTACCTCTAGTTATAGAAGGGTATAGCCATAAGGAAACGCGAAAACGTGTGGAAGCAGCGCTAGATAAAGTCCATTTGAGCGATAAGTTACGTTGTTTTCCTAATATGTTGTCAGGTGGAGAGCAGCAGCGAGTTGGCATTGCCAGAGCATTAGTGAATAAGCCATTAATCTTGCTTGCTGATGAGCCAACCGGGAATTTAGATCCTAAACTTTCCTTAGATATTATTCGCTTGTTTGAAGAATTTAATGATTTTGGCGTTACCGTACTTATAGCTACACACGATCTGGGGCTAATTGCTAGAATGAAATATAGAACGCTGACGCTTAAACAAGGTTCAATGATCACCGATGGTATCGTTGAAGGTTTACAAGTTAAGCATGAAAATAATGAATAAACCTACCCGTTTTGGCCAACCGTCGCAGAAATTAAATTTTGCAGCAAAAATAACAGATAGATTAATTCGACATGTTCAACAAGCCGTAGGTAGTTTAGGTGATTTATGGCGTACCCCTTTCACCTCAATAATGACGGTTTTGGTTTTAGGTATCAGTTTGACCTTACCCGCTACGTTACATTTATTTGTCAAAAATGCTAAAGCCATCAGTGAACAGTGGGACACCGCCTCAGAAATTAGTTTATTTTTGAAATTGTCAGTGACTGACAAAGCGGCACAAAACTTAGTTCACCGAATTGAACTTTATCCTGAAGTTGCCAACGTTACTTATATTTCAGCAGAGCAGGCTTTACAAGAGTTTAAAACCTTATCTGGTTTTGGACAGGCGCTAGAATATTTAGATAAAAACCCCCTACCAGCAACACTGTTAGTGACCCCAACAACGCGTGCTAGCCAAACACAGGCGGCTGGAGAGTTATTATTGAAGCTAGAAAAAGAACGAGAGGTTCAGCAAGGAAAATTAGACCTTGAATGGCTTTCTCGATTAGAAGCTATTGCTAAACTTATTGAAGATATCGTGGTAGGTATCGGTGCATTACTGTGTCTGTCTGTGGTGCTCATTATTGGCAACACTATACGCTTAGCTATTTTAAATCAAAAAGATGCGATTGCTGTGATGAAACTTGTTGGCGCGACGGATAGCTTTATTCAGCGTCCTTTTTTATATGCGGGCCTTTGGTATGGTATTTTGGGGGGTGTGGTCTCTTGGTTATGTGTGGCTCTGCTCGCTAAATATTTATCGGGGGCTCTCTCTGAATTAACCCACTTATATCAGAGTAACTTTATTATAAGTGGTTTAAGCTTTTCAGAAGCGATGACACTGATATTATTTGCCGTTATACTCGGTTTATCAGGAAGTTATATTTCAGTGCGTAAGCATATTCGTACCATAGAGCCTACCGCTGATTAATAAAGTCTACTAAATGTCGATTTAAGTTCCACAGGCGATCATTTCGTCTGCCCATGACAGTGAGTCTTTATAAGCTTGAAAACAAAGTTCACTCTCTAAAGTAATTCTCTTGGCAATTTCTTCACCCTTTACCCATAAGCCTTGTTCAATGTTTTTTACTAATGACAAGTAATCTCCAAGGTCACACTGCTCGCTTCTTAATGCCGATTTTATGCCTTGATGAATAGGTAACACACCTAATACATATTCTAAATCATGGTCTATAATACCATCGATTAACGATAATATACCGGTGAGAAAAGCTTTAGGCGGATTTTCACTTTCAAAGCGGCAAAGGGCGATTTTTTCACAAAACTTAGCTCGTGCTAAAGAAAGACGCATAATTTCTGGATTTTTATCTGAGCTTAAATCTGACAGCGCAAGCAACGCGATAAATTTTTTCAGTTCAACTTGTCCAATATAAGCAAGAGCATGTTTTAACGATGTTATTTCTTGGCTACTACCATAAGTAGGACTATTGATAAAACGCAGTAATTTATAGGTTAAGCCGGGGTCAACGGCAAAAATTTCACTGATTTTGTTAATGTTTAATTCTACTTGGCTTGCTTGGCTGATCAGTTCGAGGATATTTTGTTTTGCCGTGGTGATTTTTCGCTGTTTTAGTATTTCTGGTTTTGCAAAAAAATAACCTTGAAAAAGTGTAAATCCCAGCATTTTTAATTGTTCAAATTGTTGTAAAGTTTCTACTTTTTCAGCTAATAGTGTTACGTTTAGCCTGGCAAGTTCTCTGACCAGCTTGCTAATTTCTAGAATAGAAAACTGAAGGACATCAATTTTGATAATGTCTATGATAGGGTAAAATGGAGCCCACTTTTCATCAAAGTCAAAATCATCTAAGGCTAATTTATAACCCTTCTCATGAAGTGACTGGCAAGCAGCTAATAGCTCAGGGGTTACCGGAACGTCTTCTAAAATTTCTAATACCACATTTTTGGGATCAAGGAAGCTTGGGAAGTGAAAAATCAAAGTATTAGCATGAAAGTTAATATATGCGGGTAGATCACCAGTGACTTGTTCTATACCTAAGCTTAAATGGTTATTAGTTAGTATGTTAGATGTGGCTTGATTAGGATCAATATCAGGAAAACTGTTACTTTTACCATCACGAAAAAGCAATTCATAGGCAACAACATTTTGTTTAATATCTAAGATGGGTTGACGAGCAACGTATGAGTACAAATTATAACCCTCTAAAATTCATTTATAAGTTACTTAAATACATAAAGTAATAGCCACATCCTTGCTAAATTACATCTTGATACAAAAGCTAAGATATTGTTTTGTAAATTTTAAGTGTTTTCTGATGCTTTTATTTTAACAAATGTACACAAAAAAAACAGATAAATCTACTTGACTGAGTTGTTTCGTCTTGTGTTGTAAGGTAATGTGTGGTTCGTTGCTCGCCTACACGATCGATGTATGCTATTATAGCGAGCCAGAAAGTTAAAAAATTATTTAAGAATTATTAAAGAGCGATAAAGAGGGGTTTTTAAAATGAGTAAACCGATACAATCAATGGCGCTAACAGTTCCACGTAGCGGTAGTATTGAATCTTACATGCAGTCTGCTTATGGCATTCCTATGCTTACAGCACAGCGTGAGAATGAACTCGCCACTCGTTTATATTCAGAAAATGATTTACAAGCGGCACAAGAGCTTATTATGTCGCATTTACGATTTGTTATTCATGTAGCAAAAGGTTATGCAGGTTATGGTTTACCTCAAGCTGATTTAATTCAAGAAGGTAACGTTGGTTTAATGAAAGCTGTTAAGCGTTTTAACCCGGAAGTGGGTGTACGCTTAGTGTCGTTTGCTGTTCATTGGATAAAAGCTGAGATTCATGAGTTTGTGTTACGTAATTGGCGTATTGTTAAAGTGGCAACAACCAAGGCACAACGTAAATTGTTTTTTAACCTTCGTAAAAACAAAAAACGTTTAGGTTGGTTCAGTAACGACGAAATTAATAATGTTGCAGAGACTCTAGGTGTTACGCCTAAAGATGTTTTAGAGATGGAATCTAGAATGAGTAATCAAGATCAGGCTTTTGAGCTGTCATCTGACGATGTTGATAATTCTGCTGGTGGAGGTTACTCTCCAGCCTTATATCTTGAAGATCATCAGTCAGATCTCGCTGTTCAGGTTGAAGATGAAGATCACTCTTCTCATGCTAATAAGCGTTTATCTAATGCTTTAGTCATTCTTGATGAACGCAGCCAAGATATTATAAGAACCCGTTGGTTAACTGAAGATAAAACGACGTTACAAGATTTAGCTAACAAGTATCATATTTCTGCAGAGCGTGTCAGACAGCTAGAAAAAAATGCCCTTAATAAACTTAAAGGTTCAATGGCTGCTTAGTTATTGGATCATGTCTGTACCAAAAAAAAACCGATTTATGTCGGTTTTTTTATGTCTGCTTTTTGTAGATTTTCTCTTTTGAGCACTGATACTAGCTTGCTTATGTTAATCATTAACGGTCTTTCATCTCTTTTCGGTAAACGTTGCGTAACTCGTAAATTATAGTGTACAAAAAATAGGCATATACTGTATTGATCTTATCAATTCAAATAAGGTACTAGCCAAGTGGTATTAATTTGGTAGACTAACCGCTTAAAAATAATACTAATAACTAATTATGGAATCGCCTTGACGGAATTAAAGGCAAAGGAAGACATTCTGGCATTACGTCAGCTTCCCAAATTAAAGTCTCTACTTAAAAAGTATCGGCAGGTTAAAACCATGCAGTCGGGTTTGTTGCAGTTGTCTGAATTGGCAAGCACAGTAACCGATATGGCAGCCTTTTATGCTGAGCTTAAATCGGTGATTAAAACATTACTAATTACCGATAGTTTTCATATCACCCTGATCAATTCAAAAGATAACCTTGAGCTTGCTCATTGCCACAACCCTGAAGAAATTCGTTTACATGATCATTTAAAAGTTGCTGACTGGCGAAAGTGCTTAACAGGTATGGTTTTTGAAAGTGAAAAGCCGATGCATTGCTCGGCTAAAGAACGCCTCGCATTAGCAAAATCAGTTGATATTTTTCTGTATGGTTCATCCTGTGTTGATTGGCTTGGTGTTCCCCTTAGACGTGGCAGTCAGGTTATTGGTGTTCTGGCATTACAAAGTTACGATGATAAACTTTACTTTGATGAATATGATTGTCAGTTGCTTGAATTTATTGCCTTGCATTTAGTGACCGCTATTGATCGTGTACGTAGTCGTGAACTACTAGAGCAAAGTATTTTACAGCGTACTGAAACGCTAACCGAAATGAATAAGCAGCTACAAGTTGAAATTGCTGAGCGTAAGAAAGCGGTAAAAATGCATAAAGCCTTACTATCAATTTCAGAAATTACGGCTAATTCACAAGATATTGATTGCTTCTATCGAGCTATCCATCAAGAAATCAATACTTTATTACCAGCAAAAAACTTATATATTGCCTTGTTAGACACGGGTGATAACAAAGATAGTTCTATTGTGACTTTTCCCTATTATGACGATGAAAAAGTGCATACACCTCTGCCTCGAATGTTAGGCTTTGGGCTGACAGAATTAGCGATGAATGCTGTTGCACCGACATTAATTACCGAAGATGAAGTCTTTTATTTATCTGAGCAAGGCGAAATAACGAGTGAAGCGCTGACGATAGATTATCCTAAAAATAAAATGCCACAAGCATGGCTTGCTGCTCCATTAATGGAAGACGGTAAGATCTTCGGCATTTTAGCTATTCAGCATTACCAAGATTCGCAAGCCTATCAACAAAGTGACCTAACTTTAATACGTTTTATTAGCCAGCACGTTGATACCGCTATTTTACGTAAGCGTTCGCAAGCCGAAATAAAAAAACACCATGAAAAATTAGAAAATACGGTTAATCAACGTACCCAAGAGTTACAAGCGAGTAATTTAAATTTGCGTATGCAAATTGATGAGAGACGAAAAGCAGAAGCGCAACTTTACTATGAAGCACATCACGACGGCCTAACAAAATTACCCAATAGAGCGATGTTTTCAGACCGATTGAGCTATGCATTACGACATTTAAAGCGTCATCCAGATCAACGCTTTGCGGTGTTATTTATCGATTTAGATCGCTTTAAAATGATTAACGATACATTGGGACATCATGCTGGAGATGAGTTTCTTATTGAGATAGCACTAAGATTACAAGACTGTGTTAGAGATAATGATATTTTAGCGCGTTTAGGGGGAGATGAATTTGTTATTTTGCTTGATTCACTACAATGTCAAGATGATATTGAAGAAGTTGCCTCTCGCATTATTACCGCTATTGCCAAACCCTTCAGTTTAGGTGGTCATACACTTTACTCGAATGCCAGTATAGGTATTGCGCAATGTAGCAGTCATTATAAGGATTCTCATGAAATTTTACGTGATGCTGATGCCGCTATGTACCAAGCTAAAAACTTAGGTCGTGGTCGTTATGTCTTTTTTGATGAAAGCATGCGAGAAAAACTGATAGCCAGTATGACTTTAGAGCAAGAATTACGAATTGCTATTACCGAGAGTCAATTTGAACTGCATTATCAGCAAATATCCAACTTAACGTTAACGAATACCATTGGTTTTGAAGCCTTATTACGTTGGCAGCATCCAACTAAAGGTTTATTAACGCCAAGCGAATTTTTATATATGGCCGAAGAAACTGGCATGATATTAGACATCGAAGCTTGGGTTATTAAAGAAGTTAGTCAACAATTAAAAAGCTGGCAACAAAATACTGAGTATTTTAATGCTTTTATTGGTATTAATTTATCGGGACGTCATTTAGTTCAAGCGAATCAGCTCAATAAGTTGATCAAACAAATTAAAGACGCAGCTATAGAGCCTCACCGTTTAATTCTTGAATTTAATGAATCTGCATTTGCCCAACAAAGTGAATTAGCCCTGAAGAACTTACGTCGATTAAAAGATTTTGGGGTTAAGCTCGCTCTAGATGATTACGGCGCGGGTTCATCGTCATTAAACTTCTTACACAACTACCCGTTTGAATTTATCAAATTAGACAGAAGTTTTGTTCGTACGCTAAATACTAATAATAAAAATCTGTCGTTAGTGAAGGCTTTGCATGATTTGGGCAGTAACTTTGGCTACCATTTAGTCGCTGAAGGAATCGAGTCAGAGGAAATGTTGAAAAAGTTACAGAACGCCGGTTGTGAATTTGGTCAGGGCTTTCATATTAGTCGACCAATAAAAATGCCACGAATAATAACCGAAAGTGAGGTTATCGTTAAAGTTAGTGCCTAATTTTTCTTTAACAATTAATCATATTTTACTAAAAAAACCTTCGATGCGTAGCGCAATTCCGGGTGTGGTGGTGTAGTTATCCTCTTTTGACCACTCTAAAAATGGTTCTACTTCAAAAAACAACCATTTTTCTAGTGCATTGAATCGATAACGATAACTCAGTGTATATTTGTCGGTAAAAAAACCATATTGACCATTACGCTCACCTTCAACTTGCAAACCAACAACGGAGGCTGTTGTTGAATCTAATTGGTTTAATTGATAAAAGCCGTGTTTCCATCGGATGCCACTAAATGATTCAGAGCCGCGAATAGTATAATTGACCCTGTATTGTGATTTTTCATTATATTGATAATTATATTCAAGAAATAACTTGGCTCCAAGACCATCACCTAAGAAGTAATACGTTGAAGGTTCAACTTTAAAACCGTGCTTTTCATTGAAGGTATACAACTTGCGCTTACGTATCTTTATAAAAATATCACCGCCTGAAATTCCTAATCGAGTATCGACTAAGCTATCGCTCTTCTTTTTAACCACATAACGTAAGGCCGCGGCAAAGCTTTCTTCATTTATTTCTGGCTGAGTACCGATGCCATCGAGGGGTAATTGGCCATCTTCAACGTCATCCTCATCGGAAAGAATCAAGCTCATCTTGTCTTTAAAGTGAGGTAACTTTATTTTTAATCGAAAACGAGAGTCAAGCTCCGCCAAATGACGTGCTTTGGGTATCCAGCCAAAACGTATTTTGGCTGTTGCTTTAGGTTCAATTTGTTGGCTATCAATATCGGTAAAAAAACTATCAAACCAAGTAGCCGATTGATAAACGGAATTAGCGATGGTGTCGTGTACGTCTTGACCCCAGTCATCGGGCACAAGAGTGGGCACAACATGCCTTTGTGGATGTTTGATAGGTTTTACTATTTGCTTTTCAGTGTCACTGTCCATGTTTTGATCTTGTCTAGCATTACTCTGAAAAGTAGTGAAGGTAATGCTGATCATCAACAAGCAACTCAGATAAATAAGGTGCTTTTTCTGCAAAGTTTGTCCTATCGCATTATTTTGTCTATCAAAGGATGATTTTTCATTTTAAAACTTTATAATGAATCCATTGTAAATAATAGGGGTTTATCATGGGAAATATGGGTATTTGGCAATTATTAATTGTTGCGGTCATTATAGTGTTGTTATTTGGTACAAAAAAATTACGTAATCTAGGTGGAGATTTAGGCTCTGCGGTTAAAGGTTTTAAAAATGCTATGACAGATAGTAACGCTAAAAAGGAAGAAGAAAGTGCAGAAAATATTGCTGATAAGTCTGTTACTACCGACACCGAAGAGAAAGTAAAAACAAAAGAAAAAGATCAGGCGTAAGCGATGTTTGATATTGGCTTTTGGGAGCTGTCGCTGATTGCGATAATAGGTATGATCGTTTTAGGTCCAGAACGCTTACCTGTTGCGATTAGAACGGTGCGCGGTTGGATAAGTGGTGTTCGTAAATTTAGTGATAGTGTAAAAACCGAGCTTACCGAAGAATTACGCATACAAGAATTACATGCTAATTTGAAGAAAGCTGAACAAGCGGATATGAAAAATCTATCACCTGAGATTGCTGAATCATTAAAAACATTAAAAGAAGCTGCTGAGATGGTCAATCGTCCTTATCAATTAGATAAAGAGCCTGAAAAAGTTGACTCACAAAGTATTGTCTCAGAAAATATTGAAAAAAATGATAAGGTGACTGAAGAAGCAGCAGTCACTGCTAACCTTTCATCTTCACAAGAAAATAAAAAGTAACACCATGAATCCATCTCCAGCAAGTAGTTATACTTTATTTGATCATTTACTCGAATTACGCAGCCGATTGTTGAACGTTGTGGTAGGCGTTTTGGTTGTCTTTTTAGGCTTATTCTATTTCGCTAATGAAATTTATGAATATGTTTCCAAACCCTTAATGGAAACCTTACCTGAAGGGGGACAAATGATCGCAACCGATGTTGCCTCTTCTTTCTTTGCTCCTTTTAAATTAACCATGGTACTTTCTATTTTTATTGCCATGCCCTTTATTCTTTATCAAATTTGGGCTTTTGTCGCGCCTGGCTTATACAAGAATGAAAAACGCTTAGTTATTCCACTGATGTTCGGCAGCACTTTGCTATTTTATGGGGGTATTGCTTTTGTCTATTATGTGGTTTTCCCAATAATTTTTGCTTTTTTTACTTCTGTAGCCCCTGAAGGGGTAAATATTGCCACTGACATTACCAGTTATTTAGATTTTGTTCTAAAATTATTTTTTGCCTTTGGGATAGTTTTTGAAATACCCATTGTTATTATTTTACTGTGTTGGACCGGTTTTACGGATCCCGACAGTTTGCGTGCAAAAAGACCCTATGTTGTTGTTGGTGCTTTTGTGGTTGGTATGTTGTTAACACCGCCTGACATTATTTCACAAACATTATTGGCAGTACCCATGCTGTTATTATTTGAATTAGGCGTTTTTATAGCGTCTATTTACCAGAAAAAACAAACTGATCATCAATACAAGGAAACTGAATAATGCTAAAAAAGATTGGTATATTAATCACCATATTGCTTGTTTTTTCAACCAGTAGCTATGCTAAAACATTAAGTAATGAATTAGAGCAATGTGTTAAAGTTCAAGATGATTTATCGCGCCTAAGCTGTTTTGATAGATTATCACTTACTTCTAAAAATACAGTCGAAATAAAAGAATCTCCTACACAAGTTCAAAAAGAAGCACGTTTTGGTGGTGATAAAATTGAGAAGAAAAAACAACAAGACAGTGGGTACAATTTAGAAAAAGTCATTTATACCGTTGCAAAAATCAATAAAAGCATTAGAAAAAAATTAACAATACATTTCGAGAATGGCCAAGTGTGGAAACAAAATGACACTATTACATTGCGACTGAAAAAAGAAGATAATGTCGAAATATCTGCAGGCATGTTAGGTTCATTTTTTTTGAAAAAAATCAATACCAATAGAGCTATCCGTGTAAAGCGAATTAAATAATATAATATGATAGACGTTGGTGTAAATTTAACGAATGCACGTTTTGATAAAGACCGTGATGAATTAATCGCGCGGGCTAAATCTGCCGGTATTAGGGCGATGTTAGTTACCGGAACTAATATCGCTGAAAGTCATAAAGCTTTAGAATTATCTGCACAATATCCAGATTATCTTTATACCACAGCGGGTATACATCCCCATGATGCCGATAATGTCAGTGATAACTATTTAGATGACATTCGATTATTAGCTAAAAATAAAGCGGTAAAAGCGATTGGTGAATGTGGCTTAGATTTTAACCGTAATTTTTCTACGCCAAAGCAACAAAAAAAAGTGTTTGCTGAACAAATATCATTAGCTGCAGAACTTCAATTACCACTTTTTCTACATCAACGGGATGCTTTCCCTGTCTGGTTTCAATTACTATCTCCTTATTTAAACACTGTGCCTGCTATGGTTTCTCATTGCTTTACCGGTAATGAAAATGAGTTAAATCAATGCTTATCAGCTGGTATGTATATTGGTATTACCGGATGGGTGTGCGACGAACGTCGTGGAGAACCATTACAAGCGCTTATTCCATCAATTCCATTAGATAGGTTGATGATTGAAACAGATGCGCCATATTTAACACCTAGAAGCATTAAGCCTAAACCCAAAAGCAGTCGCAATGAACCAAGCTATTTACCTTACGTCATAGAAAAGCTTGCTCAATTGTACCAATGCCATAGCGACGACATTATTAATGCCACCAGTGAAAATGCGCGAAAAGTTTTCAACTTAGGTGAGTGTTAATGATCTCACTCTTTAATCGGTCAACTTCTTACCTTTTTATTGTTACAATATTAGTGGTAATTTTATCGATAATTCAGTTGGTTATGCTATTTTCATCGATGACCTTATTGTTATTAATTATGGCTCTCTTCATGGCGTTTTTAGTATTTTCACAAGATAAAAACACTAAAAACTCTCTTGCTAGCAATGCAGCAGATCAGCACGTTGAAAATGAAGTTCAAGATAACGATGAGCTTGAAAGTAAAGTACAAGAGCGTACTTTAGAGCTCAATATTGCTTTGCAAGAACTCGAAGAAGTTAATAAAGAGCTAGAAGAAAAGAATACGTTAGACGACCTTACCGGTTTGTATAACCGGAGATTTTATGATCAAAAAATACTCGCTGAATATCGACGTAGTCGCCGTAACTTAACGCCCTTGAGCTTAGTGATTATTGATATAGATCATTTTAAAAAAGTGAATGATACTTATGGTCACTTAGCCGGTGATGAATGTTTAATCGTAGTGGCTGCTTGCATTAAAAGTTGCTTGCGAAGAAGTGCAGACATCAGTTGTCGTTATGGCGGTGAAGAATTTTGTTTAATTTTGCCTGAAACAGATAGCCAAGGGGCATTAGCACTGGCTGAAGAATTAAGGGAAAGTATTGCTAGCTGTCAGGTTAGCTACAATAACACTATCATAAGTCTAACCATTAGCTGTGGCGTTAGCACTTATTTACAACAAAAAGATGTTCAAGCCGAGCATCTCTTTGCCGCAGCAGATCAAGCCTTATATCAAGCAAAACATAATGGCCGCAATCAAGTGAGACAACAAGACTTTGTCAAAGCTAGCGATAGTTAACCGCTAACTTATCAACTTTATTTATATAGGAAAATTTTATGAGTAACGCTTTTGGGCAATTTCCTGCCCGCAGAATGCGCCGCATGCGCCGTGATGATTTTTCGCGTCGCTTAATGTCAGAAAATCAATTAACCGTTAATGATTTAATTTATCCGGTTTTTGTTCTTGATGGCGAAAATCAGCGCGAAGCTATAGCTTCTATGCCTGGAGTTGAACGTGTAAGTATTGATTTATTATTAGAAGAAGCGCAAGAACTGGTTGATTTAGGTATTCCTGCCATTGCTATATTTCCTGTCACTCCAGCAAATAAAAAGTCATTAATGGCTGAAGAAGCCTATAACCCTGAAGGATTAGCTCAACGTACTGTTCGTGCTCTTAAAGCAAAGTTTCCTGAATTAGGGGTAATAACCGATGTTGCTCTTGACCCTTTTACGACCCATGGACAAGATGGCATTCTTGGCATAAAGGGTAAAGATGAGGGTTACGTATTAAATGACATTACCAAAGAAATTTTAGTTAAGCAGGCGTTGTCTCATGCTCAAGCGGGTGCCGATGTGGTTGCCCCTTCAGATATGATGGATGGTCGTGTTGGGGCAATTCGTCAAGAATTAGAAAAACATGGTTTTGTAAACACGCGAATTTTAGCTTATTCAGCAAAATATGCTTCTAATTATTATGGTCCTTTTCGTGATGCTGTTGGCTCTGCAAGTAACATTAAAGGCGGTAATAAATTCTCATATCAAATGGACCCAGCAAACAGTGATGAAGCATTACATGAAGTTGCTCAAGACATCGCCGAAGGTGCAGATATGGTCATGGTAAAACCGGGTATGCCTTATTTAGATATTGTGCGCCGAGTAAAAGATACTTTCCAAGTACCAACATATGCTTATCAGGTGAGTGGCGAATATGCAATGCACATGGCAGCCATTCAAAATGGCTGGTTAGCTGAAAAACCTTGTGTTATGGAAGGGTTACTCGCTTTTAAACGTGCGGGCGCCGATGGTATTTTAACTTACTTTGCTAAAAAAGTGGCTTACTGGTTAAAGGAACAATAATGTTATCGCCCGATCTTAAGGGCGCTGATTGTAAAAATCTTACTTTGCAATGCTATAAGTAGATAGTAAAAATATATAGGCAAACGACTTATTCTATTAGCTCAGGTGTTTTAGCTGGTAGGATAGCTTGTTTAATTTTACTAAGTCGAGCATTAATGCCCAGTCACAAACAGTCATTATTTTCACTGCATAGTGCGGTGTTACTTTTCGCTATATCGGGTCTTTTTGCTAAGTGGCTAAATATGCCAGCCAGCCATATTGTTTTTGGCCGTGCTGCTTTTGCCGCGGCAACTATTGCGATTTTTGTTTTACTGATTAGAAAGCAGTCTCTAAGGGTTGAAAAGTCACTACTATTGCCGCTTGCTTTTACCGGTTTGGTTTTAGCTTTTCATTGGGGGAGTTTCTTTTATGCTATTCAGGTATCAAGTGTCGCAATTGGCTTGATCACTTTTGCAACTTTTCCTGTCTTTGTTAGTTTTCTCGAACCTATGTTGTTTAAAGAAAAATTCCATTATAAGGCGTTATTGCAAGCTTTACTCACGGTTGTTGGTATCTTATTTATTCTACCACTTGACCATTTAAGTGCAGGGGATATCGATGGTGTTATATGGGGAATGACATCGGCAATGAGTTTTGCTTTATTAACACTGTTAAATCGAAAGTTTGTTGCCAAAACATCGGCTAAAAAAGTGGCCTTTTATCAAAACGCCTGTGCTACGGTATGTTTATTACCCTTAATGTTTTTATATCCGATCACCATATCTTACCAGCAGCTGTCGGTATTAATTATTTTAGGTGTTCTTTTTACGGCAGTTGCTCATACATTATTTAATCATTCTCTAAAGGTAGTTAAAGCGCAAACAGCAAGTATCGCGGTAAGT
Organism: Colwellia sp. BRX10-4; assembly: GCF_014077465.1. Taxonomy (NCBI): domain Bacteria; kingdom Pseudomonadati; phylum Pseudomonadota; class Gammaproteobacteria; order Alteromonadales; family Colwelliaceae; genus Colwellia; species Colwellia sp. BRX10-4. Next base: position 161,511 of record NZ_JACGVZ010000005.1, on the reverse strand, counting down.
TTAGAGCCTATCTACGGTTCTATAGCTGCGTATTTTCTTTTAGGTGAACAAATAACGCTTATGATGGTGATTGGTGGCAGTATTGTTATTTTTACCAATCTTTGGGCATCTAAAACCAATAGTTAATCATCACTAAATATTGATATTTAACTATGTTATTGAGCTTCACAGAGTAGATATCAAACAATAAATGAATGGTTATTTAAGGGCTTCTTGAGTCTCACAAAAGATGTTAAGTGATAAATGAAGCTGTGTTAAGTGAGCACTTTCTTGGAGCAGTTCGTCAGCGATAAGTGGGTGTGCAGCAAGCCAAGTCGTCGGTAAACATAAATTGATAATGTCATCACGGGTACTTTTAATAATAGTGGTTTGATATTCGGGTAAAGCATCATCTTTGCGACGTCGACATAAAATGATGGCTAAACGTAAAATAACTAACAGGTAGCTGGCTTGCTGAAAATTTACTGCCGTTTGGTTTTCTAGCAAATCGACATCAATATCACCTTTGTGTAACCTGACCAAGGTGACTAGTAATTGTCGTTCAATTTGATTAAACCCAGGTAAGTCAGCGTGTTGTAATATGTATGCACCATGCTGCTGATGCTGCTTAAATTCTAATAACAAACCAATTTCATGTAATTCACAGGCAGCACTTAATAATGCTAAGCTGTTTTCTTCATCTAATGACCAAGTTTCTTTATAGGTGTGAAATAAACTTGTCGCTTGTTTTTGAATTCGTGCAGAATGTTGATTATCAATATGAAATTTTTCAGTGAGAGAATTAATCGTACTTTGACGGATACTCATATCTACCTTTTTAGGCAGCATGCTGTAAAGTAAACCTTCACGTAAAGCACCACTTGATAACTGAATGTTTTCAATGTTAAAGCTTTCAATGACGGCAATTAAAATAGCGACGCCACTGGCTATAACGGGCGATCTTTCTTGGCTAAGCCCAGCAATCTTAATTTCACTGATTGTTTTACATTGTATTAACTGTTGTTGAACAGTCTGTAAAAAAAGCAGATTAACACCAGTGCTCTTATGGTTAAATTGTTGCATTTCTGTCAGGGCTTGCATGGTGCCAGAGCCACTTAACACTAACTTCCAACCCGTTTCTTTAAAACGCTCGACCAAAGGAAAGATTACTTTTTTTGCTGCAGCTATAGCAAGAGTAAAATTTTCAGCCGTTAATTTATTATCAGAGAAATAACCGCTATTAAAAGTGACACAGCCAATATTTAAGCTTTCGACTTGCTTAGTTTCAAAACCATCACCTAAAATAAGCTCAGTACTTGCGCCGCCAATATCAATTACAAAGCGTTGTTTAGCGCCACAACTGGTATGTGCTACCCCTAAATAAATATTTTTGGCTTCTTGTTTGCCACTGAGTAGCTTTATTTTTTGTCCCAAAATTTTATTAGCTTGTGTTAAAAATTCTTCACGATTTTTAGCAAGACGCAGGGTTGCAGTCGCGACAATACGGACGTTTTTTTGAGGGATATCTTGCAGCCGTTCAGCAAAAAAGCTTAAACATTCAAGGCCTCGGGCAATTGCGGCTTGGCTTAGTTGGTTGTCTGAATTTAAACCGGAGGCTAAACGAACTTTACGTTTAACTTTATCAACCACCTGAACGCTATTGGCTAGCTGTCGGGTGATCAACATATGAAAGCTGTTTGAACCTAAATCGATCACCGCATAAAGAGGTGTGGAAATCTCAGTATGGGTGATCGTCATAGTCGTCTAGTGGCGACGCTGGTTGTTTCCACCCGTTCTGCCACGATTTTGTCCACCATTTTGAGGCTTATGGCGACGAGGACGAGGCTTAGGAGTAGGAAAATCAGTTAATAATGCATCTTGATTATATTTACTTACCGGCAAGGCATGTTCAATATAGGTTTCGATTGGAGGTAAGTTAAAAACATAGCCTTCACATGCGAAACTAATAGCATGACCTGTTGCACCAGCACGGCCAGTACGGCCTATACGATGTACATAATCTTCACAATCATCAGGTAAATCATAATTAAATACATGACTTACGCTAGGAATATGCAAACCGCGCGCGGCTACATCAGTGGCAACTAAGATATCTAATTCACCGGCACTAAATTGTTCAAGAATTTTTAAACGTTTCTTCTGAGGTACATCGCCAGTTAATAAACCAACGCGGATGTTATCAATTTCTAAATGTGAATAAACTTTTTCACAAACATGCTTGGTATTGGCAAAGATGATCGCTTTTTCAGGCCATTCTTCTTCAATTAATGTTTGTAACAAAGCCATTTTATCTTCGTTAGAAGGATAAAATAATTCTTCAGAAATTCGAGTGTTTGTTTTTTGTTCTGGCGCGATTTCAACACTTTCTGGCTCATTCATGTGTTCAAATGCAAGTTCTTTTACACGAAAAGATAAGGTTGCTGAAAATAACATGCTTAAACGTGCTGTGGCGGCAGGCATACGATTAAACATATATCTGATATCTTTAATGAAACCTAGATCAAACATTCGGTCGGCTTCATCAAGCACAACAACTTCAATATTGTTTAGGTTATAAATACCTTGTTTCATGTAATCGAGCAAACGACCACAGGTACCAATAAGAATATCTACACCAGCTTCAAGCTCTAAGCGCTGGCTTTCATAGCCTTCACCACCATAAACTACGCCTAAGCGTAAGCCGGTGCTTTTTGCCATTTCTTTAGCATCACGGTGAATTTGTACCGCTAATTCACGTGTTGGTGCCATGATTAAGGCACGAGGTTGATTATGCTTTGGATCTGGCTTTTGTAATAAGTGATGAAAGGTTGCAGCTAAAAAGGCGATTGTTTTACCTTCGCCTGTTTGTGCTTGGCCTGCAATATCAGTACCTTTCAATAAAATGGGTAAAGATTGCTCTTGAATTGAAGTGCAATACTCAAAGCCCATAGCGTCAAGACCTGCGACAACTTTAGTGTCGAGGTTAAGTTCAGAGAACTTAGTTTCAGTTAAGTGTGTTTTATTCATGCGCACAGCTTAACAGGTTATATAGTTAATAAAAAACGGTATCGAGTAAATGTATTCATAAATACTCAATTAATGTTAGAAATAGCCAACAGTTATAAGATCAAAGTTGGTAATTCATAATGATGGCGTTATAATCCCTATCAATTGGCATAATGCCACCATTTAACGGAGATAGAAATGAGCGATAGAATTGTTCAGTTAACAGACGACAGTTTTGATACTGACGTAATTACCGCCTCAGGCCTTATATTAGTCGATTTTTGGGCTGAATGGTGTGGTCCTTGTAAAATGATTGCACCTTTATTAAATGACATTGCAGAAGAATATGCAGGTCAAGTAACTGTTGGTAAATTAAATATCGATCAAAATTCAATTACTCCACCTAAATACGGTATTCGTGGTATTCCTACGTTATTGTTATTTAAAGATGGCGCAGTCGCTGATACTAAGGTCGGCGCATTATCTAAAACTCAATTAAAAGAGTTTATTGATAATAATTTATAAGTTTTCAAAAAAAGGTTCGTATTTACGAGCCTTTTTTGTATATATTAGCTTATTAATTAAAGAAGAAAGCCATAGATCAAATTTTGATCCTTTACCTGATTAAATTTTAGTGCTAAATTTAGCTTTCTAATGAACCACATTTCAAACCAAACTCCAATTTCAATGATGCCAACAGGCAAACTCACTTCAATATAAATAGTTAAAGAACCCCACTATGAACCTGATCGAACTTAAAGAAAAACCAATAAGCGAACTTGTCGAGCTTGCCGCATCTATGAAGCTTGATAATTTAGGCCGCAATCGTAAACAAGACATAATTTTTGCTATATTAAATGCCCATGCCGAAAACGATAATGATATTTTTGGTGGCGGTGTTCTAGAAATTTTACAAGACGGCTTTGGTTTTTTGCGTTCTTCAGACTCCTCATACCTAGCGGGACCTGATGATATTTATGTTTCACCGAGTCAAATTCGCCGTTTCAGTATGCGTACCGGAGATACTATTCACGGAAAAATTCGTCCACCTAAAAAAGGTGAACGTTATTTCGCGTTATTAAAAGTAGCAGAAGTTAATTTCGACAAGCCAGAAAATGTTCGCAACAAAATACTCTTTGAAAATTTAACCCCAATTCATCCTGATGAACGCTTAATTATGGAACGTGGTAATGGTTCAACTGAAGATATTACCGCACGTGTTTTAGATTTGGCTTCTCCAATTGGTAAAGGGCAACGTGGTTTAATTGTTGCTCCACCGAAAGCGGGTAAAACATTATTACTACAAAATATTGCGCAAAGTATTGCTCATAACCATCCTGATGCCGAGTTAATGGTATTGCTTATCGATGAACGTCCAGAAGAAGTAACAGAGATGCAGCGCTTGGTAAAAGGCGAAGTTATTGCATCAACGTTCGATGAACCAGCAAACCGCCATGTACAAGTAGCTGAAATGGTTATTGAAAAAGCGAAGCGTTTAGTTGAACATAAAAAAGATGTTGTTATTTTACTTGACTCAATCACACGTTTAGCTCGAGCTTATAATACGGTTATTCCATCATCAGGTAAAATTCTTACCGGTGGTGTTGATGCCAATGCTTTACACCGTCCAAAACGCTTTTTTGGTGCCGCGCGTAATATTGAGCACGGTGGTAGTTTAACGATTATAGCGACAGCTCTAGTTGAAACCGGCTCTAAAATGGACGAAGTTATTTACGAAGAGTTTAAAGGTACCGGTAACATGGAATTACACCTTTCTCGTAAAGTGTCTGAAAAGCGCGTTTTCCCGGCGATTAATATTAATCGTAGTGGTACTCGTCGTGAAGAATTGATCACTAAACCTGCAGAATTACAGAAAATGTGGATTTTACGTAAAATTGTTCATGAAATGGACGAAGTCGGTGCAATTGAGTTTCTTATCGATAAACTAGCAATGACTAAAACGAATAACGAATTCTTTGATTCTATGAAACGTAAATAGTTTATTGGTCGCTTATGCACATCTGTGTGATTGCGAGATCCTGTACATAAACGCCAGCGTTAGCAATAACAGCTGGCGTTTTTGCTTAAAACATTGTCAAACTATTAAGTGGAAGAGTGATTTAAATTTATGAAATATAGTGACTTAAGAGATTTTATAAAACAGTTAGAAAAAATAGGCCAGCTCAAGCGTATTCCCCAGCCTATTTCTACAGATTTAACGATGACCGAAATCAGTGACCGTACGCTACGTGCTCAGGGGCCAGCGTTATTATTTGAAAACCCCGTTGACAAAAATGGTGTACCACATGGGATGCCAGTACTAACTAATTTGTTTGGTACGCCTGATCGTGTTGCTTTGGCTATGGGACAACCTAATGTACGTGCTTTACGTGATGTTGGTAAATTACTTGCCATGTTAAAAGAGCCTGAACCTCCTAAAGGTTTTCGTGATGCGATTAGTAAAATTCCGGTTTATAAGCAAGTCCTAAATATGCCGGTAAAAATGATTAAAAAGCCGTTGTGTCAGCAAGTTATTGTTGAGGGTGCCGATGTAGATTTAAATAAACTACCTATTCAAAAATGTTGGCCAGGAGATGTTGCTCCTTTAATTACTTGGGGGTTAACGGTTACACGAGGTCCTCATAAAGAACGTCAAAATTTAGGTATTTATCGACAGCAATTAATCAGTAAAAATAAAATTATTATGCGTTGGTTATCTCATCGTGGTGGCGCATTAGATTTTCAAGAATTTAAGCAAACTCATCCAGGTGAAAAATACCCTATTTCTGTTGCTTTAGGTGCAGATCCGGCCACTATTTTAGGCGCAGTAACACCTGTTCCTGATACCTTGTCAGAGTATGCTTTTGCTGGCTTACTACGTGGTGCTAAAACAGAAGTGGCTAAATGTATTAGTAACGATTTAGAAGTACCTGCGACTGCTGAGATTATTTTAGAGGGTTATCTAGACCCTGCTGAAGTTGCTCCAGAAGGGCCATACGGTGATCACACCGGTTACTATAATGAGGTTGATAACTTCCCTGTGATGACGGTAACTCATATTACTCATCGTAAAGACCCTATTTATCACAGTACTTATACTGGCCGCCCGCCGGATGAACCCGCCATTTTAGGTGTGGCATTAAATGAGGTGTTTGTGCCTATTTTACAGAAACAATTTCCTGAAATTCAGGATTTCTATCTACCACCTGAAGGTTGTTCATATCGTTTGGCGATTGTTACTATTAAAAAGCAATATGCTGGACATGCAAAACGGGTAATGATGGGTGTTTGGTCTTTTTTACGTCAATTTATGTATACTAAGTTCGTTATTGTTTGTGATGATGATATTAATGCTCGTGATTGGAAAGACGTAATTTGGGCAATGACCACGCGGATGGATCCAAGTCGAGATACGGTATTAATTGAAAATACACCGATTGATTATTTAGACTTTGCATCACCTGTATCTGGTTTAGGTTCAAAAATGGGTATGGATGCAACAAATAAATGGCCAGGTGAAACAAATCGCGAATGGGGTGAACCTATTGTGATGAGCGAAGAAGTTAAAACAGATGTTGATAATATTTGGGATGAACTTAATATATTTCCAACAACTGATAAAAAGAATTAGTAACTGTTATCCTGAACATGTTTTAGGAACTGAATAATGAAAGGTTTAAATAAATGAATAAAATTAAGTGTCAGGTAGAATCATTAACATCTCTGACAGAGTTTGTTTATAAAGTGCTATTAAAGCCAAGTGAGCAAATCGATTTTCAAGCCGGCCAATACTTAAATTTTGTGATGAGTGAGGATGATAAACGTCCATTCTCAATTGCCAGTGCACCCAAGGCTGAATTAATTGAACTACAAATAGGTGCTTCAGGTGCTGACAGTTACCCAATGCAAGTTATTGAACATATTAAAGCCAATAACACCGTTACTGTTGAAATGCCATTAGGTAATGCGCAGCTGCGTAGTGAAAGTGAACGTCCGCTTTTACTTTTAGCGGGTGGTACAGGATTTTCTTATATAAAATCTATGTATGAATTGTTAGCGTCACAAAGGTCATCACGAAAGATTACTGTTTATTGGGGGTTGCGTGATCAAAGTGCTTGTTATGAACTAGAAAAAACGGCTAAGATTATTGCAGGTTTACAAAACGGTACTTTTCACCCAGTTGTAGAGAACCCAGATGATAACTGGCAAGGACAAGTGGGTATGGTTCACCACGTTGTGATGAAAGATATTAAAAATTTAGCCGATTATGATATTTATTTGGCAGGGCGTTTTGATATGGTGGGCGCAGTTCGCACCGACTTTTTAGCGCAAGGCGCCTTAGTTGAACATATGTTTGCTGATGCTTTTGCCTATATTTAATATCAGATAAAGTTTTTAAATGAATGACCGATAAAGCCATCATACCGATGGCTTTTATTATAGAAGAGAAAAATTAATGAGTAAAAATAAGCAGGGTCAAGTATTGCAAAATACTTTAGCAACAGACTTAGGCCGAGGAAAAATCAAAGATAATTTTTTCGCGGCTCTTGTCACATCGAAAGTTTATAAGCTGCAAGTGGTGCAGGCTAAAAAAGGTAAAGGTTCATTCAAACGTGGTAACAAACATCAAGGTAGAGAACCTTATTTAATGAATGCTTAGTACGTTAGTATTTATTAAATAGGGCTTTGTGAAGATAGTCATCATGACGTAGGTACTGATGACTATCTTATTTTTTATAATGACTGACTAGATTAAGTGGCTATTTATTGGTGATTCGATCGATACTTAAACTATCAATTAAAAATCCATGACTCGCCAACCAAGTCGATGCATCTTCAGCATTGGTAAATACTTGCCGTTCATAAGACGCATTGGTATGCGGTATTAGCCTTTCTAGTTGCATTTCTTTGGCAGCGCTCTTTGTGTAAATATGACAATCTTTACTACAACCATTATCCTTGAACCACTGGCAATGTTCTTCGACATGTTTATCAATTGCAGGAACACCGAACTCCCAATCCTCAAAAGAAGAAACAATAGCCCAAGGGCTACCTTTAAGGGGGCTTGCTTTAGCACGAAACTCTTTAGCATAAGCAATTATAGCCTCTTCGTTCCAAGTACTAGAAAACGATTGCACAACAACATTGCCACAAACTTCAATTTTCCATTCTCCGTGAATGCTAAACATAGTGGGCCTCTTTTATTTGATTTTGATATAGGTGTTTAAGTTCAAAATATTTTTAGATTGAGTCTTTTAATATACTGTGTGGGCTACCTACAAATATTTGATAGGGTAAAGGCTCAGCCAGTAAACTTTCGTCGACAGTAAAATCAACGAAGCCACTTTTAGTAAAAAAGTGAGTGAGATCATCTATCGTTACTTTTTCAGTTTGCAAATCAGCCGCTTGATAATAAGCTTTAATACCTTCATCCTCACATTCATCGGCATCAACAAAGAGATGCATAGGCATGCTTAATACCGTAATAGATTGAGCTTTTTGATGATGTTTAACAATTTCTCTAAGCAGGTATTGCCCAATCGCTTGTCTACGATATCGTGGCAGAACACTGATCGCTTCAAGTAAAATATGTGTTTTAGCTTTTTTGGTCTCAGCCGTAATGCTTAATTGTTCACACAAGCCCTGCTCGAGGTTTTGACCTTTAAAATAAAGGTTAAGTGGAATTTCCCAGTCAGTATCTTCGTTGGCTAATAAAGTATAAGAGCCAACAGCATCTCGGTGTTTATTAAGGGTGATTAGCTCAATTTCAGCTTTAGCAATAATATCGCCTTGCTCGTTTTTTACATTGATTTCTTGGCATAATTGCCAATCAAAAGCACCGGCAATTTCAGGTTTTTTAAAGTCGACTGTTAAATTCATTTTTGTTCATTTCCGTTATTTATAGCTAAGGTATTATTCTTAAAATTGTCAATTTGACCTAAAGCTTTATTTAATACTTGATTGGCTTTTTTATATTCGCCTTGCTGCTCTAATACTTGAGAAAAACTGAGTAAATCAATAACATCATATTGTGTATCTGCTAAATTAATCAGGCTATTAAAGGCTTTTTCTGCCATCGGCAGTTGTTGAGATTTTGCGGCTAAATTAGCTAAACAACTTAACCATTTTCCGCTGTGAGGATCATTATGTAACTGTTTTTGAACGGCACCGATTAATTCATCAGTAGCCAAAATAGGTAGCTGGCGAATATTCTTTAAAAAAGTATCATCTGCGCCTTTTTTTATCACGGGTAATAATATTTTATTAAGTGGCTCAGTAATTTTGTGCTCGGCTAATACTCGACAATAAGCCCAGAGAATAACTTCATTATGTTTTAATTTGCGAGTCAGTTTATGCCACCGCTGTGCCAATGAATCGTTATTTTCTTTGCGTATAGTTTCATTAAAAGCACCGTAGAAAGCGCTTGCTTCCCATAGTGCTATTTTTTCATTTGTAATAGCTTTTTGTTTACGGGCTGAAACAAGTTGCTCTATCACATAATCAAAACGTTTTTCTTGCAAGCTTAAGATGATCTCTAAGCTTAATAACCTTGCATCATGACCAATTTGTTTGTGATGTTTATCAATAATACTCCGTGCCTGTGGAAAGTCTTCCTGAGAGATTAATAATTTAATTGTCACGAGTATTGATTCTAAACCAGAGCCTTTAACGCCATTGTCTTCTTGCGCTAATAAAGCTAGATAGTGATTTGTGTTTGATCGCAGCGATTGTTTTGACGATGCTGCAGCAGCCAATAGATAAGACGTATGAGTAAATTTTGAGGGTTCAGCCGCTTTAGCAAACAAATGTTCTGCTTGCTGGTTGTCCTCAAGAATAAAGGCAGCAATACCGCGATTAAAGTCCCTTAAACCTCGACGGCGATTAGCAAAAGCAATTTTGTTCCAGCTGCCAAAACCCAAACGTAGACTGCCACGTACAAGTGTCATCGATAACCCTAAGGCGATAAATAATAGCGTTAACATGATACATGCCATTACTACGGTTGATTCTATGGTTAAATCGCCCATCGCAATTAAGATATAACCTTTTTCATTTATTAGCAGTGGGCTAATAGCAACCGCAGCAAAAAATATTAATATCCACAGTATTAATTTTTTCATTATAAGGCCTCATTTGTGCTGTTAGGCTGTACTTTTGACTCTTGTGGTGCAACTTCTTCAGTTAGTGCTCTAGATGAGCCATTAAGTGCTTTTTCTTTGTCCTCGTGTAATTTATCAGGCATTACTTGAGGCGTTAATTGATCAAGTGTTGGTTTTAAGGGCGTTTCTGCTAGCACTTTACTCATCGCTTTTAGCGATAAAAGCGTACTGGGGTAATCATAAGTGATTATCTTACCTTTTAGTTTTTGAATAGCTTGATAAAAGCTTTGATTTTCAACTTTTTGCATATCAAAGTATTCTGTTAACCATAGTTGAATGTCATTTAAGGTTTGATTATAAATTTTCTGTTTTTTCTCTGTCACTGCCCACTGAGCTAATTGTAACTTTAAGCTAAGGTTTTCAATAAGATTTTGTTGATGTTGTGGCGACATTAATGGCTTTACATTACCGCTACTTCTGCGGACAGTAATAAAATCTGCAAGAATTTTTTGCCATGTTTTTGCAAGATTTTCTCGCCAATCATTGGTGCTTTCAGATAATGTGAAATCACTGCTCTTGTTGTCATTATCTGGAATTTTAACCATAGCCAAGGGTAAGTTTGCCAGTTGTTGACTCATCGCCATTAAGGTCATAACGGTATCTTCGTTGTCTACAACAGGTATTAATGTTAACTGTGCGATGTCTTGACGAATTAATTGGCGAATAGGTAAAAACTGCGGATCTTTAAGTTCTTTGAGGCGCATATCTGCATCTTTTAGCAAGCCAATTGCTGCTCTTGTATCTTGCTCTAGCCACATCGTGCGAGTGGCAATACGAATAAGGTACTCTGCTTCGTGTAATAACCAATCACTGGGTTGATTTTGTGATAATCGTTCAACAGCCTTTTCAAGTTGAGCGATTTTAACTTGGCTGTCTGTTGTTATTGTTGCAATCTCACGGTTTAAACGTTGTGAAAACATGGTTTGTTGCTGAGCAAATAACTGCTTAACTTTTTGCTTACTACTGGCCAAACTTTGTTGGGTTTTTTGCTCACTAGTAGCTAAAATTTGCTGAGTTTGTTGTAATAATTCTGCCTTGCTCTGTGCTTGTTGCTGCATATCCCAGTAATATAAACCGCCGACACCAACACTTGTTGCTAAAGCTATGATTAAGGAAACTACAGCAGTCTTAGATAACTTTTGTTTATTGACCTTTGTATCATTCGTCACCGATGGTTTAGCTTTTTTTTCTGAGGTTTTAATGGCTGGTTTTTTCTCGTTAACCACACTTGAGGCTTTATTTTTTTCGTGGGACTTCTGCTCTTCACTCGAGGATACCGTTGTCGCTGATGCTAGTGAAATAGAAGTTGAAATACCTTGATCTGACTTTTTTTCAGTCGATTTTTTTTCTGAAGTATTTGACTCGTTTAGCTTTTTATCAGTCATTATTTTTTCCATATGAAGTGATTGCACTAAGCATGGCTTGATCATTAGCACCGTTAGCATTAATGATATTGAGTAACCCTAGTTGTTTCGCTTGTTCGGCAATGCGCTTACTAGCGACAATCCATAAACAAGTGGTTTGCCAATAACTCTCTGAATGCTTTATTAAGTGTACTATGCTTTCTAGCAAAGCGTTACTGGTGATGACAATACAATTTATTTGTTGATTTCGCCATTGTTGAACCTGTCTTTGCGTGACGGTAAGCCAGACTTTTTTATAGCTTTCTAAATAGTGAACCTTGGCGCCTCGCAAGGTGAGTTGCTGGGCAATATGCTCTCGACCACCGTCACCACGAACAATAATAATGGTTTCGCCACTGATTTTTTTTTCATCGAGTATATTAAGTGTTAATAAACCTTCGCTGGTATGAAGTTCAGGGGAAACCGCACTAAGCCCTTTTGCTTTTAAAGCGTTTAGTGTTGAGCTACCGATAGCAATCACGCGTTTTTGTTGCCATTGAGAAAAATTAACAGCGCAATGAGCAAACTCGACCGCAGCGACACTGACAAAAATAACAATGGCTTGAGGATATTGTTTGATGAGCTTTTTAGTGGTGATTTTACAAGCAAGTGATTGATAATCAAAGAACGGTTGGCAGTGACTGTCAATGCCAATACTTTTTAACTGTTGCGCTAAAGCACGTCCTGCTTTTTCAGGACGTGTGATTAAAACGTGTGTGTTACTGTTGTGCATAAACCTGACGCAATATTTTATCAGCGCCTTTTTCAAGGAGTTGCTCAGCCAGTATATTACCTAGTTGTTCTGCATCTTTACTTTCACCGGTTATTTCACTGGTGAGTATTTCACTACCGTCAGTTGCTCCCACTAGACCACGTAAAAAAACTTGACCATTGTTTTGAATGACAGCATAGCTCCCAATAGGGACTTGGCAACCACCTTCTAAAGCACGGTTCATCGCTCGTTCTGCTAACACCCGAATACGGGTAGTTTCACAACCTAATGGTGCAAGTAAAGCTTTAAGGGCTTCATCGTTGGTTCTACATTCAATACCCACAGCACCTTGTCCGTTTGCTGGCAACATGACCTCGGGTTCAATAAACTCTTGAATTCGTTCAGGCATTGCCAAACGTATTAATCCTGCTGCAGCAAGTATAATGGCATCATATTCGCCATTATCTAATTTTTTTAAACGGGTATTTACGTTACCGCGTAAATCACGAATGTCTAAATCTGGGCGCATGGCTTTAATTTGGCATTGACGACGTAAACTTGAAGTACCAACAACAGCACCTTGTGGCAGTTCGGCTAAACTGTTAATGGTATTAGAAACAAAGGCATCACGGGGGTCTTCACGTGGACAAATCACTTCTAAACCTAGCCCTTCAGGAAATTCTACCGGGACATCTTTCATTGAATGAACCGCGATGTCAGCACGGTCTTCTAACATGGCAACTTCGAGTTCTTTAACAAATAAACCTTTACCACCGACCTTGGCTAAAGGTGTATCTAAAATAATATCGCCTTTGGTGGTCATGGGAACAAGTTCAACAATAATGCCCGCGTGGAAATGCTCTAATTGTGCTTTTACATATTCGGCTTGCCATAAAGCGAGTGCACTTTTACGTGTGGCAATGCGTACAGTTGTTGTGCTCATTAAATTATCCTGCGCTAATAGTTATTTCGGTGTCGGCCTGAATACTGATCGCTTTTGATAAGAATTGCCAAAGTTCGCCACCACCACGTTTGTCTGTCCATTGGCTATCTTCACACTGAAAATGATGACCATTAAATTTAGTTGCTACCCATATTTCCTGCAAGGGTGCTTGTTTATTAATGATGACTTTGCTACCACTTTTAAAGGTCAGAGTTAGCATGCCACCCACACCTTCATAATCAATGTCGGTACCACAATCTTCAATGGCTTCTTCTATTTGAAGAATAATTTCATCGGCAAGTAAATTGTATTGGCTGTCGTTCATTAATGCTTCCTTTTCTAGCGCAATGAAATTTATTCATCTTTGCTAGCTATTTGTTGGTCATGGGATTATAAAACGTCTATCATGATAAAAAAATCGAATAAATCAAGTATGCGTAAACAAAATTCAATTATTTTAGCGTTTTTTATTATACCAGTGCTTTTAAGTGGATGTGGAATTAAAGGTCCACTAACGCAAAAATCTGTGCAAGTAAAAGTACAGCAGCAAACCGAGCACGCTAATACACAGCCAAAACCAAACTCACCAGCACCAAAATCGCAGGAAAATTAATCGTGGATTTTTTCAATTACAAAAATACTTCACTGTATGCTGAAGATTGTGCCGTTACTCAACTTGTTAAGCAACATGGTACGCCGTTATATATATATTCACGAGCGACTATTGAGCGCCACTGGCATGCGTTTGACCAAGCGGCTGGTGATAAACCACATTTAGTGTGTTATGCGGTGAAAGCCAACAGTAACATTGCCGTACTCAACGTGATGGCACGTTTAGGTAGTGGTTTTGACATTGTTTCAAAAGGTGAACTTGCTCGTGTATTACAAGCTGGCGGTGATGCCCGCAAAGTGGTGTTTTCGGGCGTTGGCAAAAAATCAGATGAGATTGCTTTTGCACTAGAAAAGGGTATCTACTGTTTCAATGTTGAATCAGCTGCAGAATTAACGCGTATTCAGCAGGTAGCCGAGCGGATGAAAATAACTGCACCGGTCTCTTTAAGAGTAAACCCTGATGTAGATGCTGGTACGCATCCTTATATATCGACAGGCTTAAAAGAAAATAAATTTGGTATTAGTATTGATGATGCCTTTGAGCTTTACCAACACGCCAATAGTTTATCAAATATTGCTGTAAAGGGTATTGATTGCCATATTGGTTCGCAGTTAACTGAAGTACAACCCTTTTTAGACGCACTTGATCGAGTACTCGCACTTGTTGACCGCCTCGCAGAGGTAAATATTAGTTTATCACATATCGATGTTGGCGGCGGTTTAGGCGTATGTTATAACAACGAAACACCACCTCACCCTAACGAATACGCGAAAGCGATTGCGGATAAGTTAGCCGATCGTGATATTACACTGATTTATGAGCCCGGTCGTGCCATTATGGCTAATGCTGGAATTTTAGTGACCGAAGTTGAATTACTTAAAACGAATCAAGATAGGCATTTTGCGATTGTTGATGCTGCAATGAATGATTTAATTCGTCCGTCGCTTTATCAAGCATGGCAAGCGATTATCGAAGTTGAAAAAAATGAAGTCACCAGTAAAAAAACTTACGACATTGTTGGTCCTATTTGTGAAACCGGTGATTTTTTGGGTAAAGCTCGAGAACTAAGTATCGTGGCTGGTGATCTCTTAGCGATACGTTCATCGGGTGCCTATGGTTTTTCGATGAGTTCAAATTATAATAGTCGTCCAAAAGCGGCTGAAATTATGGTTGATGGTGAAAAAAATCATTTGATCCGTGCTCGGGAAACACTTGAGCAATTATGGCAAGGCGAGTCTTTGTTACCAAAATAAGTATTAAATTGAATATGGGAAGTAAATGTTAGTTAATTTTTCAAAAATGCACGGTTTAGGTAACGACTTCCTAGTACTAGACAATGTTACCCAGAATGTTTATTTGTCTAATGAGCAAATAAAGCAGTTATCCGATCGTAATTTCGGTGTCGGTTTTGATCAAGTGTTAGTGGTTGAGCCACCGTACGATCCCGATTTAGATTTTCATTATCGCATCTTTAATGCCGACGGTAGTGAAGTTGGGCAGTGTGGCAATGGTGCTCGTTGTTTTGCTAAATTTGTGCGTTTAAAAGGCTTAACAAATAAAAATAAAATTAAGGTGTCGACACAGTCAGGCAAGATGACCTTATTTGTTGAACGTGATGGTAACGTTTCAGTGAATATGCCAACACCTAAGTTTGAACCAAGCCAAATTCCATTTACTGCCCAAAAAGTAGAAGGTACTTACATTCTTCGCAGTGATGAAGACACCGTATTGTGTGGCGTGGTTTCTTTAGGTAATCCACATTGTGTGTTGACAGTTGACTCGGTTGATGAGGCTCCTGTTGAGACGTTAGGTAAAGCTTTGTCACATCACGAACGCTTTCCCCAGCAAGTGAACGTTGGCTTTATGGAAATTGTTGCCCCTGACTATATTAAACTTCGTGTTTATGAACGTGGTTCCGCTGAAACGTTAGCCTGTGGTAGTGGTGCTTGTGCAGCGGTAGTTATTGGCCAAATACAAAATAAATTAGGTCGAGATGTTACGGTGGAATTACCGGGCGGTAAGTTAAAGATTTATTGGAAAGGACCGGGTAATTCAGTCAAAATGACCGGCCCAGCCGTACATGTATTTGACGGGCAATTAAATTTATAATCGGCATAAAGTTAGCTTATTTAACTATTCAAGATATAGAGAATTAATTTGAACGACTCAACCCCAATACAATTAGATGAAGTAAGTTTAACCGATGATCTCATTGTTGATTACTTACATGATAACCCTGAATTTTTTAATCGTAATCCTGAGCTGATCACTAGCCTTCGTTTATCCGATGTTCATCGTGGCACAGTCTCGTTAGTGCAAAGACAACAAAGCCAGCAACGTCAAAAAATTCATGGTCTAGAAGAAGAAATCACTCAACTTATGGCGATAGCTAACCATAATGAACAGCTTTTTGCTTTGTATAGCGACTTATATTTACGCTTATTAGATTGTAGCTCCGCGACTGAGTTGCTTGATTGTTTGTACCAAGCCACCACTGAATTATTGTCATTATCGGGTTTAAAAGTCTGGTTAAAAGAAAATACTGAGGTTAGCCATGCTAGCATCGTTAAAAACGATTGTGCAGGGGTGATGAATAATCGTTTATCCAAAGATGATTATTATTTTGGCCGCTTACAAAAAAGCGAGCAAGAACTTATTTTTTCGCAACATCAAGAAGGCTCTGTGGTCTTAATTAAGCTAAACCATATTAATGATGACATTGGCTTTATAGCCATAAGCAGTGCCGACGCCGACCACTTTGATCCACGCATGGATACTTTATTGCTTAGTCAATTTAGAAAGCTGGTGGCAAAATTACTTTTTCAACAACTGTATAAATAACACAAACAATGAAATTTTATCGTCGCTTAACCCCTTTCCAAGCCATTAGTTTTGACCTTGATGATACCCTGTATAGTAATTATCCGGTAATGATGGCAACAGATGCCAAAATGGTTGCTTATTTTTCGGCACTTTTCTCATTACAGACAATTGCCACTCATGCGACAAAAAACATTATTTTTGATTATCGCTTTTGGTCGCCTTTTCGCGAGCAAGCTATAGCAGCGAACCCACAATTAATACACCATATGGGTGATATGCGTTTAGCCACTTACACCTTAGGTATGAAGGTATTGGGTTTAGCTGATGACATTGCCAATGACCAAGCACAAAAAGCGTTAGATTATTTTGTCCAACAACGCAGCGATTTTGTTGTGCCAGAAGCGGTGCATCAATTATTACAAAGCCTACAAAAAAAATATCCCTTGGTGGCCATCAGTAACGGCAATGTTGATACAGATAAAATAGGTATTTCAGCTTATTTTAGCTATCGATTTCATGCCGGTGATTTATCAACGACAGCTTTAAATAAAAATCAACGACTACGACAAAAGCCCGCAGCAGATATGTTTGCTGAAGCTTGCGAAAAATTAATAATAAAACCGTCACAACTACTACATGTTGGTGATTGTGGCCGCTCTGATATTCTAGGTGCTATCGATGCAGGCTGCCAAACCGCATGGATTTCTTGCTATGACGTTGGTAAACCACTAACTGTTCTACCTAATATTGAGTTAGCAGATATTAGCGAATTGTGTCACTTGTTATAATTTCATCTATACTTACTTTCTACTTTTCTAAGGTTATTTTTCCGTTATGGACGTTTCTGAACTACTTGAGTCACTCAATGAAAAACAACGAGATGTTGTCGCCGCTCCACTACAAAATATGTTGGTATTAGCTGGCGCAGGAAGTGGTAAAACTCGGGTGTTAGTGCAACGTATTGCCTGGTTAATGCAAGTTGAAAACGCCTCTTCTCATAGTATTTTAGCTGTTACTTTTACCAATAAAGCCGCAGCAGAAATGCGAGTGCGTGTTGAGAAAACAGTTGAAGGTAATGTTCATGGTATGTGGGTCGGTACTTTCCATGGTTTAGCCCATCGCTTACTCCGTATGCATTTTCAAGAAGCTAAATTACCACAGAATTTTCAAGTACTTGATTCAGATGATCAACTGCGCTTAGTTAAGCGCATTGTACGTTCGTTAGGTATTGACGAAAAACGTTGGCCACCCAAGCAGATGCAGTGGTATATCAATGGAAAAAAAGATGAAGGCATTCGTCCACAGCACATAGAGGTTTATGATGATCCCACTGAGCAAACATTTGTTAAAGTTTATCAAGGATATCAAGAAGCTTGTGATCGAGCCGGTTTAGTCGATTTTGCCGAGTTATTACTGCGTGCCCATGAACTATGGTTGAATAATCCCGTTTTGCTTGCCCATTATCAGCAACGCTTTAAGCATATTTTAGTCGATGAATTTCAAGACACCAATGCTATTCAATACGCCTGGTTAAATATTCTAGGTAACGCATCGAGTAAGGTGATGATTGTTGGTGATGACGATCAATCAATTTACGGCTGGCGTGGCGCAAAAATTGAAAATATTCAGCGTTTTCTTAATGAATTTGACGACACAAAAACTATACGTTTAGAACAGAATTATCGCTCCACAGCCAATATTCTTAATGCGGCTAATAAACTTATCGCCAATAATAATAACCGCTTAGGTAAAAAGTTGTGGACCGAAGATGAAGCGGGCGAAAAAATATCTATTTATACCGCATTCAACGAGATAGACGAAGCTCGCTTTATTGCAGGTCGAATTACGGATTGGCGTAAAGAAGGCAGCTTAGATGATGTCGCTATTTTATATCGCAGTAATGCGCAATCTCGTTTACTCGAAGAAGCGCTCTTGCAGAGTCGCTTACCTTATCGTATTTACGGTGGTCAACGTTTCTTTGAACGTTTAGAAATTAAGGATGCACTTGCTTACTTACGCTTACTAAATAATCGCGATGATGATGCGGCTTTTGAACGTATTATTAATACCCCAACACGTGGCGTTGGTAATACTAGCCTATCGTTAATACGTGACGCTGCGCGCAGTTTAGAAATGACATTATGGCAAGCGTGTCAATTCATGCTAAAAAATGATGAATTGAAAGGACGAAGTGCGAAAGTCATTCAAAATTTTATTAATATTATCGATACTCTCGAAGATGACTCTAGTCACCTTGACCTCGACCAACAGGCCAACTATGTTATTCATCACAGTGGTTTAAAAGCCATGTATCAAGCTGAAAAAGGTGAACGTGCCGAGGCAAGAATAGAAAACTTAAATGAGCTTGTTACGGCTTGTCAGACATTCGAAGCGGACCCAGAGTTAATAGAAGAACAAACAAAACTCACCTCGTTTTTAACACATGCTGCCCTTGAGGCTGGCGAGTCACAAGCCGATGATTATGAACCCGCTGTGCAGTTAATGACTATGCACTCTGCGAAAGGTTTAGAGTTTCCATTAGTGTTTATTGCCGGCTTAGAGGAGGGAATGTTTCCCTCACAAAAATCAGTAGAAGAAATAGGTCGTTTAGAAGAGGAAAGGCGTTTATGTTACGTCGGCATGACACGTGCTATGAATAAGCTATACTTGTGTCATGCAGAAAGTCGCCGACTTTATGGACAAGAAAAATTTCATAAAGCCAGTCGCTTTTTACGTGAATTACCTCCTGAGTGTACCGAAGAAATAAGATTACAAAACCAAGTGACTCGTCCATCAACTAAAGGCAAGTTTTCTTCGACTTTCACCCTGGAAACTTTTGAGAACAGCGGCTTTAGTTTAGGACAGTCAGTTGTTCATGCTAAATTTGGTGAAGGCGTTGTCTTAAATTATGAAGGTTCAGGAGCTCAAAGTCGTATTCAAGTTAATTTTGCTGGTGTAGGTAGTAAATGGCTAGTGGTCGCCTATGCTAACTTACAAGCCATCGTTTAATATCACATGAAAATAATTGGTTCTTTCATGTGATGCCATTATAAAAATAAGGTATGAGATTATATGTCAATGCAGTTACTTGTAGTAGAAGACAGTAAGCCTATTGCTCGTGTTATTAAGCAAATTGGCGAGGCATTAAATTATCAGGTAACTATTGCTACCACACTTGCCGAAGTAGAAGATATTTTACAGGGCAAAAATGATTTTTTTGCAGCCACTATAGATTATGCCTTACCAGATGCTCCCAATGGCGAAGCAATAGCTTGTGTGCTCTCTCATGGTATTCCAAGTGTCGTTATGACAGGTAAAATGGATGAGACTACTCGACAGCAAATACTTGCTCAGCCCGTTGTTGACTATATTCCTAAAGAGAATAGTCAAGCTTTCCTTTATTTAAAACGTATTTTACATTGGCAAATAACCAACAGCAGCACAGGTATTCTTGTAGTTGATGATTCTTTAGCGGCACGAAATTATGTTTCTCAGCTCTTAAAACGCCGCAACTTTAATGTTTATTTAGCCAATGATGGTGTGCAAGCGCTAGAACGCTTAAAGCAGCACAAAGACATTAAATTGGTGATCACCGATCTGGAAATGCCTATAATGGACGGTATCGAATTAACCAATGAAATCCGTAAAAGTTATAGTCGTGATCAACTCGCTATTATTGGTATATCTGGAGCAGACAACGGTATGCATTCGGCTCGCTTTATTAAAAATGGTGCTGATGACTTTTTACGTAAACCTTTTTGCCCAGAAGAGTTTTATTGTCGAATTACCCAAAATATTGAGAATTTAAACAATATTGAACAAATCCAAAAAGCAGCAAACGTAGATTATTTAACCGACTTACCTAACAGACGTGCTTTTTTCTCTAAAGCAGAACAACTGGTGCCGCAATATATTAAAAGAGATATGCCTTATTGTGTTGCTATGCTCGACATTGATTTTTTCAAAAAAATCAATGATAACTACGGAAATGATGCTGGCGATCATGTCTTAAAAGTACTGGCATTATATATGCGTAAACATCTAGGATCAGGTTTGCTGGCCCGCTTAGGTGGTGAAGAGTTTGCCGTCTTAATGTACGGTACTGATGAGGATCAACTCTACACTAAATTAGAGGATCTTCGTCGAGAAATTTCTGTTTCTCAGCTAACTTTTGAAGAGCACCATATTGCCTTTAACATCAGCATAGGCTTAGTTTGTAATAGTAAAGAGACGTTTGCTAAACAACTGAATCAAGCGGAAAGTGCGCTTTATAATGCTAAAGAAAATGGCCGCAATCAATTGAGTCTTTTTGGCATTGATGATTAACGCTTTAGTTAAAATTTATATATTAAAGTAATGCCGAGCTTGAATTAACTTATAGGTGTTTTTTTTTATAAAAAAAAGTAAAGTGGTCAAACTATTTTAACAACAGGGTGCACTAAATGCAGAAAAAAATAATGCTCATGAGCAAACCTTTGCTGATGTTGTTTTGTTTTTTTATTAGCACCTCAAGCTCAATTTTTGCCCAGAAAATTGATAGTGAGCAAGTTAAAGCCGCTTATATTTACAATTTTATTAAACATGTTAGCTGGCAAAATGAAAATAATAAACAGCAATTTGTTATCGGTGTTTATGGTGATGATACTTTTGCTGCTTTGCTTAATAACACCTTGGCTAAGCGTGTCATTAGAAACAAGCCAATCAAAGTTATTGTCATAAAAAATATCGAAGCGGGTAAACAAACCGACTTGTTTTTTACTGCTGCCAATAGCAATACTGAAATAGCCGATATTGCTGCCATTCTTCGCAGTAGCAACACACTTTTGATTACTGATAACAGTATTGATAAGCATAATGTGATGATCAATCTAGTTAACGATGCTGAAAATTCTGCGATAGATTTTGAAGTGAATAAATCAAATATTGTCTTTGAGGGTTTGGTGATGTCTGCTGAATTATTATTGTCAGGGGGGACTGAACTTCAGGTGGCTACCTTGTATAGAGAAACAGAGTTGGCATTACAAGTCATTAGGGCGCGTGAAGCAAGGTTGAACCAAAAGTTAACCGATCAAGAAAATCAAATATCCTCAGCAAAAGAAAAGCTTAATACCTTAAATAAGAATTTAACACAGCAAGAAAAAATGGCAGGTAAGCGTCAGCAAGAGCTAAATATCCTAAAGATAGATACTGAACAACAGCAACGCTCGATAAAAACCAAAGAGCTGCAATTACAGCAAGTAGCAACCCAGTTAAAAGTAGCAAAAACAATCTTAGAGAACCAGCAAAGCTCGGTTGTCAATAAAGAACAAGAAAATAGGGCTATGGCTGAAAAAATATTGACTAATAAAGATATTTTGCAACAGCAACAGCAACAAATAAGTTTTCAAGCCATGCAATTAAATAAAAAAAATCAAGAGTTAGATAATCGCGAGGAACGCATTGATAAACAGCGAATTTATTTGATTGTAATGGCGTCCTTTCTTACCCTGTTAGTAGTGATTTCAGGATTGGTGGTCGTACTTTTTGTTAAAAATAGGCAGACAACACGAACATTAACTCGTACGCTCGAAAATTTACAAAAGATGCAAAAGCAATTAATTCAATCTGAAAAAATGGCGTCGTTAGGCACTTTAACTGCAGGAGTTGCCCATGAAATTAATACCCCACTTGGTATTGCGGTAACATCAACAAGTTCAGCTTTAGAAAGTACCCTAAAGATTCGTAAAAACTTTGAAACAGGCAACTTAACCCGCACGGCGATGGAACATTACTTTAATGGTATGGAGAAGGCTTCTAACTTGAATACGAACGCTTTAGAGCGTGTTATTGAGTTGTTGAATAACTTCAAGCAAGTCGCAGCAGATCAAATGGTGGGTGAAGAGCGAGAAATTGATTTAGTCAGTTATATTGAAGAGGTCATGTCAACGTTATCGGCAGAAATGAAGCGCTTTAGGGTGAGTTATCAATATAGCGGTGAAAGTGAATTGAAAATAACCACCATTCCTGGAGCGTTAGCGCAGGTGCTAACAAATTTAGTCACGAATGCGTTAAAGCACGCTTTTGAAAATAAAGCACAAGGCAATATTGCTATCGAGTTAACGAAAACCCAAGATGGTCATGTTGTTATTGTCTTTAAAGATGATGGTCATGGCATGAACCAACATGTGCTAGATAATATTTTTGAACCTTTCTTCACCACCAAAAGAAATTCCGGCGGTACTGGCTTAGGAATGAATATTGTTTATAATATTATATGTCAAAAACTACAAGGCAATATCAAAATTAAAAGTAAGCTAACACTAGGGTCTAGTTTTCATATTACCCTGCCAATAAAGCTTAAAGCCAATACTTAACTTAACTACATCGTCTTTTTAAATAGTGTCTACAGCATTATTAACAGTTAAAAACTACAGAGTAAGATCAAAATTAAAAGTAAGCTAACACTAGCTCTAGTTTTCATATTACCCTGCCAATAAAGCTTAAAGCCAATACTTAACTTAACTACATCATCTTTTTAAATAGTGTCTACAGCATTATTAACAGTTAAAAACTACAGAGTAAGATCAAAATTAAAAGTAAGCTAACACTAGGGTCTAGTTTTCATATTACCCTGCCAATAAAGCTTAAAGCCAATACTTAACTTAACTAAATTACATCGTCTTTTTAAATAGTGTCTACAGCATTATTAACAGTTAAAAACTACAGAGTAAGATCAAAATTAAAAGTAAGCTAACATTAGGGTCTAGTTTTCATATTACCCTGCCAATAAAGCTTAAAGCCAATACTTAACTTAACTAAATCACATCGTCTTTTTAAATAGTGTCTACAGCATTATTAACAGTTAAAAACTACAGAGTAATATCAAAATTAAAAGTAAGCTAGCAGCAGGCTCTAGTTTTCAGATTATTCAGATAAAAAGGCTTAAGGCCAGTATTTAATCAACCTTAGATATAATTTCGGCAATAAAATTAACGACTTAATCGTTCATTTAATGCTAATTTACGTTTTTCATTTCTGGCTTTTAGTGAGTCTACGCTATAAATAACCAAAGCTAACCAAATAGCAGCAAAGGTGACTAATTTAGCGGGCTGCAATGTTTCTTGATAATAGAAGGTTGCTAAAAAAAACATAATACTGGGTCCAATGTATTGAAAAAAGCCTAGCGTTGATAATGTTAACCTCTTTGCCGCAGCAGTAAAACATAGCAGTGGCGCTGTAGTAACTACGCCTGCAGCGATCAATAGCAGGTTTAAATTTGAGCTGTTTTCAAACATGTTAGCGGTATTAGTATTAACAAATAACAACCAATAAACAATCGCGAGCGGTAGCATCATGCTTGATTCAATTAATAAACCAACAAAAGAATCAAGGTGCATTTTTTTACGTAACAAGCCATAAATACCGAACGTTCCAGCAAGTGCTAATGAAATTACCGGTAATGAACCTAATAAAACCAGTTGAATTAATACCCCACATAATGCCAGCGCAACGGCGAACTTCTGCATTTTTCGCAAACGCTCACCTAAAAAAATAACACCGAGTGCGACACTAAATAAAGGATTGATAAAATAACCTAAGCTCGCGTCTAGCAGATGATCATTGTTTATCGCCCAGATGAATAAAAACCAATTTACTAATAGAAAAGTAGCGGATAAGGCAAGTTTAGCCAATAACCTAGGTTGTTTAAGTGTATCGATTAATACGCGAGATCTTTTACTGATGATAACGATTAAAAATAACAGTAGGCTCGACCAAATAATACGATGCACCATAATTTCATCAGGGCTGATAGAAGAAATTAATTTGAAATAAATGGGCGCTAAACCCCAAAGCAGATAAGCACTAATCGCGTTAATTACGCCATTACGGTCTTTGTTATCAGTTACAGTCATGATTTTCAGTAAACTTTAGCAGTAAAAATAAAGAGCCGAATTATAGCACAATGATTTTTATTTCAGCGCTTTACTTGTTTGATAACCACAAATTGTTGGCGGTATATTGAGAATATTTTTGCTAACGTTATTCACTTTAATTAGCTAATAACTACTCATTTATAATGAATACCAGTTGCACATTTTTAACTAGACCTGAAACTAGCTATCGTATGAACACAAAGCCAGCACTTTGAAAACTAATCAGTGAAGATTAACCAACTAAATAAGTGCCAGTTCCAAAAGCAATGTGGTCACCTTTTTCGTTATGTAATTCCATGCGAGCAACAGCGACTTTATTGCCACTACGAATAATATGGGCTGTGGCGATAAACTCCTCACCACGACCTGGTCGTAAATAATCGGTACGCAGATCTATCGTTCCTAAGCAGCTCAAACTTTGTTGAATTGTTGTTGGTGTTTTGTGCTCAAGTTGTTCAATCATATTTGCTGCCACGACAACACCACCAGCAAAATCAAGGGCTGATGCAGTAACACCACCATGTAGCGTTTTCTGTAATGGGTTACCCATTAACTTATCTTGCCATAAAAAACGTACTTCTGAGGTATTACAATCAAATTTACTAACGGTTAGGCCCAGTAATTTATTAAAGGGAATGTTGTGTGACCAAAAATAAGTAAGTTGCTCAATCATCTGTTTTTCATCTAAATTATTTGTCATAATCCTTCCAATTTAGCCAGCAGATTTTTCTAACTGGTCTAATGTCTCATTGCAGCTTAGCACTTATCTTTCTAAGCATTCAAGAAATACTAAAACAGTGCTCTCGACTTTTCTTGTGACTGGGGTAAAATAACAATAATTGTTGTTTAATAAAGTTTACTCCGTTGCTAAAAGCTCCCCCTACAGTCTCACAAGCTCAGCTTGAAGATGCGTTAAAGCATCATTTTGGTTATCAAACTTTTCGAAGTGGACAATTAGAAATTATTCAGCAATTATTTCAGGGTCGAGACAGCTTAGTGCTTATGCCAACGGGTGGTGGAAAATCGATGTGTTATCAACTGCCTGCTGTATTATTACCAGGAATAACCATAGTTGTTTCACCCTTAATCGCTTTAATGAAAGACCAAGTTGATGGTTTGACTCGACAAGGTATTTCAGCAGCTTTTGTAAATTCAAGTTTAGATCAAGAAACAATCAATGATATTTTTGAGCGTTTATCTCGTAGTGAGCTTAAGTTGTTATACATAGCTCCAGAGCGTTTAAAAAATTATTATTTTATGCAACGCTTAGCGAGCATACAGATAAGTTTATTTGCTATTGACGAAGCGCATTGTATTTCACAATGGGGACATGATTTTCGGCCGGCATACACACAACTTCATACAATTAAACAACGCTTTCCATCGGTACCTGTTATGGCGTTAACAGCAACGGCCGACGTTACAACCCGAAGAGATATTCTTCTTCAACTCGCATTGACTGATCCTTATATTCACCTTGACAGTTTTGATCGGCCTAATATTCGTTTTACCTTAGCTGATAAATATAAGGGCGATCACCAAGTGTTACGCTACATTAAAAAGCGTGGTGATGATTGTGGCATTGTTTACTGTAGTAGCCGCTGGCAAGTTGAGAAGTTATCTAAAATGTTAGCAAGTGCGGGTGTAAATTGTTCTGCCTATCATGCTGGCATGGAAACAGAGATGCGCAATATTGTCCAAGATGGTTTTGCCAAAGATAATATTCAAGTGGTTATTGCCACGGTAGCTTTTGGGCTAGGCATCAATAAATCAAATATTCGCTTTGTGATTCATTTTGAACCTCCGAGAACACTTGAGTCATATTATCAAGAGATTGGCCGTGCTGGCCGAGACGGTTTAGTGGCAGAAGCGTTATTTTTATATGATGAAAAAGACGTAGAACGCATTACTAAGTATATAGCTGATGGTGATAATGAAGAAAGGGTGAATGTTGAACAACAGCGTTTTCAAGCGTTAAAAGGCTTTATTGAAGCTCAAACCTGCCGTCGACAAGTTGTACTTAATTACTTTGCAGAATTTACCACAAAAAAATGTGGTAACTGTGATATTTGTTTAGATCCACCCACTCAATTTGACGCTACTGAAGCCGCACAAAAAGTCTTGTCTTGTGTGTTTCGTATCAAGCAACAAGGTGATATTGAACATGTTGTGCAAGTGCTCAGAGGGGAGTTAACCGAAAAAGTTAGGCAACTGCAGCATGAAAAAGTGTCAACTTTCGCTATCGGTAAAAGTAAAACGCCAGGATATTGGTTTGCTATTATTAGACAATTGATTCATTTAGGATTTTTACAACAAGATATCTCTCAACAATCTGCGTTATTTTTAACACAAGCATCGCGTTCGGTGTTGAAAGGGGATGAACCCTTAATGTTAGCTTCACCAAGGTTGCAAAAAGCAAGTTATTGGCAACAAGATAAAACTGATAAACGTTATGACCGTGTCTTATTTGTTAAATTAAGAACTTTGCGTAAAACGATTGCTGATGTAGAGGATATTGCGCCATTCATTGTTTTTAATGATGCAACGTTGTCAGAGCTTGCGCGTATAAAGCCAAAAACATCACAGCAAATGCTAAATATTAATGGTATTGGTGATACAAAACTTGCCCGTTACGGACATGACTTTTTGCAGGTTATTCAACAGCATAATGCTTAAAACAAAAAACGCTCAATTGAGCGTTTTTTAATATTATTTTTTGATGAACCAGGTTCAACAATAATTATTGAGTTTATTTTAAACTAGCGTAATAAGCGGCAATATTCGCGATATCTTCATCACTCAAACCCATAGCCATAGGTCCCATGATTGCATTTTTACGTGTGCCAGCTTTAAAGGCTTTTAATTGGCTCGCCGTGTAAGCTTCTTTTTGTCCAGCAAGATTTGGGTACATTGGAACTGCAGAAATACCTGCAACACCATGACAAGCGGCACACATACCAGTTTTTGCTTTACCAGCAGCAACATCACCAGCAAAAACAGGAGATACCATCATTAAAGTAGCAGCAACAGCTAAAGTAATTTTTTTCATAACTTATTTCTCTCTTAGTCGTTAGGAATTTTACACTACATTCAGTATATGAGAAAACAAGGAGGCTGTCGTCGACTTTTTTTAGCTAAGCACTAGCAATGTGATCTTCTTTGATTTATCACTGAGTATATTAGGATTATTACCGCTTATATTAAGTAAGGTGGGAGCATACTATCACTGATATTATTTTTTGAAGTGAAAATATCAGCGATAGAAAAAACCTAATTTAGCAAAAAGTATCTTGTTGAGTGATTAAGAACTTAATGTATTATTTTTTCTATAAATCGGGTAGCAACAGACGTGACTTTTTTAAGATACTGTTGGCATTTTCAGCAACATTAAATATGCCTACACCAGTAGATAATGTCATTTGAGGTAATCTAATACCAGACTTACTACTAACAAAGCGCAGTTTTTCAACGCCATGTGCTATTTTATCAGCAATTTCTCGAGCACTTCCTTTGTCAATATCAGGCAACAGAATTAAAAATTCATCGCCACCAGAACGTATTGGTAGGCCGCTGCCAGCAACATAACTACTTACTTTACTAGCTATTTTTGATAAGAGAACATCACTAATTAAATGACCGAATTGCAGATTAACTTCTGAAATTTGATCAACACAGACGACAATTGCGGCAACTTGCCGACTTGGATCTTCTGTTAGCCATAAATCTAAATGCTTAGACATGGCTTTACGATTATAAAGACCGGTAAGTGGATCCATGTAAATTTCTTCACGTACTTCTTTTAATTCAACTTTCAAAGCTTGTGTTTTTTTACGGGTAAAAGAAATATGTTCAGCAAATTTTTGTTGGTGTAGTTTAAAGGCTTTAGATGCTTGGCGAATACTATTTACCGCAACGACTATTTTTTCTTTATCGTTAGATTGTAGGTCAGAAACATTACTGTCTAGCGTGGTAATAAGTTTATTAATACTCTGCGATGATTTTTGGCTGTTTTTTTCAACATGGGTGACAACGTCATTAAGGTCGTCAATGAGTTCATCTCTGAATTTACTTTGACCTAAAATGAACTGACGATAATTTTCTTCAATGAAGAAATCATCAAGTTTTTTACCTGTGGCAAGTTTATTTTCAATAGCAGTATTAAGAAGAATGTTTTTTTTATTAATATATTCGTAGCTAACTGAATAATTAATTGGGCTGACAGGTAAAAGCCACCGCTGTAATTGTTTTACGGCCATGTTCATTTTTAGTTCAGCTTGTTTTATGGAATCATGATATTTCATTGTTCCATCTCAATTTGTACACCCAATTAACAATATCAATAGACCATTTTCTAGTAAAAACAAGTAAAGTACCACATATATATTTTGTCTTTAAAAAACATATGCTTAGTTATATAGTATTTTAAATGAAGTTAATATATGGCAGAAAATAATTAAAAAGAAGGGAAGGACCGCAAAGTATACCGAAAGCAAACTGTTCAAAATAAAGACAAGCCCCCACTATATCTATACTTGGCAGTTCCGCTATCCTAGGTTTCCCCTTAGACCGGTAACTTTGCGTCTCTAGCTTTCACTAGATTTGCCCTTTTCGAGTTTTAGAAACTCTAAATTCATTATAAGCGTTGAACTATGCTTGTAAACCTTTATTATGGATAATTTGTTGAACCGTAACGAAAACCTATAAGTAATAGATAAATTTATAGGTTATGGCTGATCACTCTACTGATCATGAGATAAAGGATTTTAGTTCATAATGCCCTGTAAGCTGTTGTTGATCTTTTGTTTTTTTATAGCTCCTTCATTTTGTTTTGCCAATGATGCTTTAAACGTTGAGCAAAACATTAAAGATGTAGAACGCTATTTTTTACAAGACGCTGAAAACCTTCCCTACGAAGAGATTATTACGCTTTCAAAAAAAATTTTAGGATCTCAAGAAAATTATACCGTCCAAATTCGTGGAAAAACCTTCATCCTTCTTGCTGATGTTGCCAATAATAAGGGTGAAAATAGCGAGGCATTTCATTTTGCGCAAGATGGAATTTCTCTGCAAGGACTTGAACCAGCAATAAAGTTTAATTTATTGCTGAAAGTTGCAGATGGCTATTATTTACAGGAGAAGTATGAGAAAACTCAAAATATGGCAACCAATGTCATCTTAATTGCTGATTCTCCACAAGTGCTAAAATATCGCTTAATTGCTTTGAGTTATCGAGCTGTTACCTATGCGTTGCAAAATAAAAACGATTTATCGATGAATGATCTTAATCAAGTTAAGGTGCTGATTTCTGTAAATCCTCAGTATGAGGACCACCTTTGTCTTTTAGAAATTTTAGCAACGGCACATTATTATTTAGGCGATTATCAAGCATCGCTAACCATGCAAAATAAGTTATTAACCTTAAAATTTGATTTAGATAAATTAGCTAATATTGACCAAACTTATTTACACTTAGGCCGTGCTTATTTTCAGTTAAATTTATTTGATGATGCTTACAATGCTTTTTGGGAAGCACAAAAATATGGTAAAAATAAAAATGCGCCAATTAGTGCTGCCTATGCTGAATTAGGATTGGCAGAGGTGTTATTAAAGCAGGGAGAGTTCAGTGATTCACATAACTGGCTATTATCAGCCAGTGCTACATTTAATGAAAAGAGCCTAAGTAAGCCTTATTTAACCTCGTTAATTTTATTAGCAGAGACCTCAAGTCTATTAAACAATAAAGCTTTGTATCAACACTACCTTCAACTAGCAGAATTAAATGCTAAACACATAAAGCTATCAAAAAAGCAGGCTAAATTATTACTTTTATTAAGTGATATGTATCAGAAAAACGGTGATTATAAAAATGCGTTAATTGCCCATAAAGATTATCTTGTATTACTTGAACAGTTTCAGAAAAAGGCTGAGCCCTCATTAATTATCGACTCCAGTCAAATGTTAAGTGCAAATGATAAAAGTCGAAATTTAATCCTGAATCTCGCAGAACAGAGTAAGTTACAAACTCAATTTAGTGCAAAATTTATCGCGCAAAAAGAGGTCATATATTTATTGATTGTGATCGTTATTTTATTATTGATTACGTTGGTTTTTTTTGGATTAAGGCAAAGAACGTTACGCTTAAATCAAGTATACGATGAAGTGGAACAGCCATTATCTTATTTGGTAACGCCCTCTCAAACTAAAAGAAATTATCAACTAAATTATAAAATGGCGAGGAAATACGACTATCCCTTAGCGATTGGCTACTTATCAGTTGTTAACTGGCAAGAGCTTTCCTTTCACTTTAATCATAAAGTTATGCTCGAAGTTTCAAAAACATTAGCGATCTTACTTAATGAGTCCAAAGGTGAATTTGATGAAGCGGGTACAATTAACGATGGTGAATATTTACTGATAGCCCCCCACCAAACTCAAGCTGAAATAGCGATTAAGTTAAATAGTTTAGCTAACGCGATTAAGCTTAGATTCTTCGCTAATTTAGGTGATTATTCACTTAAAATTCGCTACGCCTATGGTTCACCCACAGCACAAGATATTGACCCTTACATATTTTTATCGCGTTTAAGTGAAACCACTAAAGCGTAGTCAATATTACTTTTCATTTTAATAGGTTTAATATGATTTTTGTATTGTCCATTGCTGTTATTTTTGTAGCTTTGAGTATTTATTTTTATTTTCGATTGGAAGGTCTACAACGCGCATTATTTAGTATGAAAAAAGAGCTCAGTAGTAGTCAGAAAGAAAATAAGTTTTATATAGACTCTATGGCTATAATTGCCAAGTGACACGAAGATTTTGTTAAAAATCGATTACAAATAATTAAAAATTGCCAGGCATTAGAGCCTGAGACGATTGAAATTATTTCACCACTGATTAATAACTATGCAGCAATTTTTATTGAGTGTTTAAAAGGAAAAGGCAAACTGCAGTCAATCACTAAAAAGTGTTATGGAAATTTCGACGATGACGCTTTTAAAAAGTTTGTGGAGCATATCGCTAAGCAAGATGCGAGCGTAAGGCGTATGTGGTCAAGTAATAATTTGACGGGGTATATTTCTTTAATTGAAACTTTATTACTCACTAAAACTAAAAAAGATGCCTAACTGGGGCATCTTTTCATGTATCTCTGAAAGTAGGCTAGGTATTTGCCTTTAATCAAGGATGAATAACTAAGGACGAATAATTATACTTGGCGTTGAGTCTACTTCACCTTCACCGTTAATAGTTGCTGTTTTACCATTGCATTGTAATATGGCTAAGCTGCCGTTATTGCTGTTTCTAATAAAAGATAAGTCGTAACCAAACTGAGTCATGCTACTGGCGGCAAATTTTTGTGCAAGAGAAAGCCTGTCCCATAGCGACTGCTCCTCATTACTACCTTGCCTTCTTTCTAACAATACTTCTCTTTCTAATAGCGCTTCCATTGAGATCTCTTCGTATTTTTAGTCAATAATTTTCTTATTGCTTAGATATTACCTTGCAGCGTATGAATTTTCAACAATTTTAAAATGTCGCTAAAGATATAAATTATAAATATGCTATAGTCAAAATTTTATATCAGTGAGTGCTAAATATTATGAGTCAAGTGTTGGATGATTTATCTTCATTATTAGAATTAGAGGTAATCGAACAAGGAATTTATCGTGGTCAAAGTCAAGATTTAGGCTTTCGTGCGCTGTTTGGTGGTCAAGTAATGGGACAAGCTGTTTCTGCCGCTCAAGAAACAGTAAATTCAGCACGTAATGTTCACTCTCTTCATTCTTATTTTCTACGTCCAGGCGATGCGAGTAAGCCGGTTGTTTATGAAGTGGAAAATATTCGTGATGGAAAAAGTTTTAGCACTCGCCGTGTTAAAGCAATTCAAAACGGTAAAGATATATTCTATATGACGGCCTCTTTTCAACAATATGAAAAAGGCATTGAGCATCAAGATCTTATGCCTGATGTACCCGCACCTGAAGATTTAGCGTCTTACACAGATTTTATTTTCGATAACCAAGATAAAATACCTGAAGAAATTAGAGGTAAATTTTTAGCTGAAAAACCCATCGAAATGCGTCCTGTTGAACCTTATAATTGGCTGCAACCCGAAAAGACAGCACCTAAGTCTCAGATGTGGATAAAAGCAAACGGTACCTTATCTGATGATTTGCGTATTCATACTTATATGCTGGCTTATACTTCTGACTTCTTGTTTTTACCAACGGCTTTATTTCCCCATGGCTTGAGTCATTGGCAACCCAATTTACAGATTGCCACTATTGACCATGCTATGTGGTTTCATCGCCCATTTCGTTTTGATGATTGGCTGCTTTACGTTATGGACAGTCCGTCAGCAAGTGGCGGCCGCGGCTTAGTTAAAGGACAAATTTTTAATCGTCAAGGACAGCTTGTTGCCTCAACGATGCAAGAAGGCGTGGTTCGTCAACGTTAGAATTTTCGACTCGAGCGACTTTTTTGCCAGTCATAGCCGGTAGGATGTTGAAAAACACGTAAACTGAATACCGGTGCCATTGCGAATAAATGGTCAAAAATATCGGCTTGTATACCTTCATAATTCTTCCAGTTTTGGTCATTACTGAAGCAATATATCTCCAGCGGTAAGCCTGAGTCGGTTGCCGCTAATTGCCTGACCATGCAAGTCATCTCATTATGTATTTTTTCATGTTTAGCCAAATAAGCGGTAATATAAGCGCGAAAAGTTCCGACATTGGTTAACTGTCGGCTATTAACATTATCGTTAGATAAATTAGCCGTTTTTAAACTCGTGGTGATTTCATCAGATTTTTGCTGTAAATAATCTTTTAATAAACTAATTTCTTTGAGTTTTTCAATCTCTGCATTTTGATAAAATGAAATACTGTTAATATCAATAATAATACTACGCTTAATACGTCGACCACCTGAATTGAGCATGCCTCGCCAATTCTTAAATGAGCCATTTATTAAGGCGTACGTAGGAACGGTTGTCACTGTATTATCAAAGTTTTTTACTTTAACCGTATTTAAACCAATCTCAATCACATCACCATCAGCACCATAATTAGGAATTTCAATCCAGTCACCAGGCGCGACCATTTTGTTCGCTGATATTTGAATACTAGCGACTAAGCCTTTAATCGTGTCCTGAAATACTAATAATAAAACAGCCGTTAATGCACCTAAACCACTGAGTAAATAAATAGGTGACTTATCTAAAATAAATGAAATAGATAAAATAGTGGCAACCAAATAAATAGCCAGTTTTATCACTTGTATCGTTGAGCTTAAGGGTAAGTAGCGGTCACGCGCCGTATTTTGATAGAGACTTCTAATGACGTTTAAAACAGCACTGATACAACGTGCAATTTGAAAACTGAGAGCTATTTTTACAAAAACCACTAAAACGGCGCCAAGTAATGCCTGTTCCGGCAGTAAAATAGGCGTTAAAAACAGTAGTACGAATAACGGGATTAAAAAAGCGAAGCGAGAAAAAACATTATGCTCTAATAAAACATCATCCCAAGTGTTTTTTGTTCTGCTGACCATTTTGTTAACAAAAGCTAATACCTGATATTTTGCGAGGTAGTAACCCAATGCCGAAATGACAAAAATGAGCATGCAACCAACAAAAATTGTGGTCATCGCTAAATACGCTTCGGCGATACCTTGGTTAGTTAACCATGTGCTAATGAGTTCACTCATTTAAGTTTCCTTTTTCAATTTCAATGTTATTTAGCGGTATTATCATTATTAAACTCGATAAGTTTTTGGTCTTTATCAAGCCATAATTGATTAACCCACTTTTGAAATTTTATTTTAAAATTTCGATCGCGCACATAGTCGCCAACAAGATCATCGCCAATGTTTGAAACCTCTACATTGACATTTACCTGTTTAATTTTCCCCGCTAAAAAATCACTAAAAGTAGGGATGCCCTCTGGGTAATGAATGGTAATATTGACTATTTTATGCAAGTTGCCACCCATGGCTTCTAGCACAAAACCTATGCCACCCGCTTTAGGTTTAAGTAGATGTTTAAACGTGGAATTTTGCTTATCGTGCTTTTTGTTAGTGAAGCGTGTTCCTTCTATAAAGTTCATTATGCTGACGGGTTTATGCTTGAATTTAGCACAAGCTTTACGCGTGGTTTCAACGTCTTTACCTTTTAAATGGGGATTCTTTTTAATGAAAGATTGGCTATAACGCTTCATAAATGGAAAGTCGAGAGCCCACCAAGCCAAGCCTAAAAAAGGCACAAAAATGAGTTCTTTTTTTAAGAAAAATTTCAAAAAAGGAATTTTGCGATGCATGACTCGCTGCAAGATAACAATATCAACCCAGCTTTGGTGATTACAGATGACCAAATACCATTCTTTCATGGTTAGTTGATCTAAGCCGGTTACTTTAATTTCTGTTTTATTAAAGAGCTTTTGAATGAAGGTGTTAACACCCACCCAATTACTTGCCATTTGATCTAATAAATAGCTGAATATTTTCTTAGCAAAAGTTAAGGGAATAATAGCCTTACAAAATGAAAATATAATAATAGGTATTAACCAGAAAAGCGTATTAATGGTATAAATTGTTAGCGAAATAATATGAATAAGTAGCGGAGGTAAAAAATTCAACATGGAATACTTGCTCAATATAACAAAAATAAATAGATGTTAGATCATAATCTGATTTGAAGTAATTTTCAGCAAAAACAGTGAAATAAATTAATCACGATTAACAACCGTTTGAAAACGATTAATCATCAAGTTGTTGAAATGAGTAAAAGTTAACGAGGCTTAATGCTAATAATTAGCAGAAAAAGGCGTTTTAGGTGTCTATTATTGATATTTTATAATGAGGTAAAAACCACCATCTTGTTATTTCAAGTTAAATAACTCGCCATTTTTTAAGTTTTAAAGGATATAAATACCGAATTAATTCGATATAACAAGTCAACAGCCTAAAAAGGACAAACTCATCTATATTATGGCAAAAAGTTGATTGCAAATTACCTGCATATCGAGGCATGCTAGGCACTGGATCATAGGGGAACAACAATGAATTTTAATCGTGCGGTAATTAAAGTAGGCAGTGCTTTGGTTGCACCAGATAATAACGGTTGTAGTGGTAAGTATATTCTTGCTATTGCTCGTTTTATTACCGAATGCCAACAGGCAGGTAAAGAAATTATTATCGTTTCATCGGGCAGTGTTGCTGCAGGACGACAATTGATTAAGCACGGCTCTCCCGTTCCCTCTATTCCCACTAAACAAGCGATGGCATCCGTTGGGCAAATGAAAATGATGGCGAATTGGCAGTGCTTTTTTGATGTTCCTTGTAGCCAGTTACTCATTACCCATGGAGATTTAAAAGATCGCCAGCGCTACATCAATATTAAAAATACCTTACGTATTTTATTGGAAAATGGTGTTATCCCTATTGTTAATGAAAATGACACGGTCGCGACCGATGAATTGAAAGTCGGTGATAACGATAATTTAGCCGCCTTAGTCGCTTTAGTGAGCGAGGCTGACTGCTTATTCATCTTAAGCGATATCGATGGCGTTTATGACCAAGACCCGCGTGAAAACCCTAAAGCAAGGTTACTCCCTGAAATTCATGAAATTACCGCTGAAATTCATGCCATGGCTGGAACAACAAATAACGTTATTGCCACCGGTGGTATGAAAACAAAAATTCAGGCAGCGGAAAAAGCGGTTGAAAATGGCATAGATACTTATATTTTAAATGGTAGTCGTAGTGAAGTTTTTCAACAGATATTAAAAGGTGAAAACCCGGGTACACATTTTAGTGCCAAACAAGCGGCGACCAAAGCACGCAAACACTGGTTAAAACATACCTTAAAAAGCAGTGGAAAAGTACATATTGATGCGGGTGCAGTGCATGCTGTGCTTAATGAAGGTGCTTCGTTATTACCCGCAGGTGTCAGTCAAGTTGACGGTGATTTTGTCGCTGGAGAGTCAGTTGATATTATTGACGCGCATTCTAAAAAGCCCATAGCCAAAGGTATTTGCCAATACAGTCAACGAGATTTGTTGCGTATTATGGGTTGTAATAGTGAACAGATAATCACTTTATTAGGTTGTTGTCCCAGTAAAGTGATTATTCATCGTGATGATATGGTTGTTTTATAAGGCTAGGTAACGGGGTAACTACCTGAGGCTCTAGCGACCAAACTGTTTACTTTGTGTTGGCTTTTGCTTAGTCACTCTTAATTTTAGACGTTCAGGCCATTGACCACTATGGTCACGTAAGCAAGATTCTTCACTATCTAAATGCACATTGTGGCGAACGTTTTTTAAGACAATACCCACTTTGAGTAACTGCTTTTGAATGACATCACGCAAGTGGTCATCAACTTTTTGTTCTTTGGCTGCAATCACTTCTGCATCGATATCGAAAATACAGGTCACCACTAAACTCGCGGGAAAATTAGTGTAATTAGCGCGATGGGTTAACCAACAGAAACCATCAACCTCGCTAGTGAAGTCTTCGCAGGCTAATTTAAGTGCTTTACAAACATTATTATCGATTTTTTGCGTGGTTTTATTGAGTTTCATTATTTATATTCAGCAATGGCTATTAAAGATGATTTTTTCATTAAATGAATATGATTGATAGTAAATCAACAATGTTTTTAGTGGCGAGGTGTTAAATAAGGTTTAGCGGTTATCGGCAATAGCGAGGTCAATTACAATGATAACTTAACGTTAAATGTCGGTGCTTGTTTTAAGGAGGTGTCACTTTTAAGGTATCAGTGATTTTTTGTCGGTAATGGTGACTTAAGTTAATGATAAGCACCTCCATTATTCACGGAGGTACGGTTAAAGCCTATAGATGTGGCTTTATGCTGCTATGTAAGAACAACAATAATCAGCTAACGTTTTTACTTTGATATCAAATTTAGCATCGGCGTCGACATAAAAGTGTCCACCTGCAGAAATGCTTTGCCATTGCGTCTCATTAGGTAATAATATTTCAACCTCACCAGCGATAATTTCCATCAATTCTTTTTCCGCTGTAGCAAAGGTATACTCACCAGGCATCATAATGCCTAAGGTTACTACTGAGTCATCTGCTAACGTTACTTTTCTGCTAGTTACGTTGCCGTCAAAATAAACATTAGCGGCCTTGGTCAGTGTTACATTCTTTAATTCTGTCATGATAATTTTCCTCTTTGATATAAAATAAAGCGCTGCAGTTTAACACTTGCTGGCCAGAAAATAATACCACTAGATTATCTGGCTTAAGTGTTTACCTTTCGTGATCTACAACGCTTGTTTTATTTTATTTTATTGATTTGACTCTACAATGCGTTTCATATCGGTCATGTAACCACGTAATTTTTTACCTACGCTTTCGACACCATGGCTGCGAATTGCTTCGTTAACCTCAATCAAGCGAACGTTATCAACGCC
The DNA here is from genome assembly GCF_014077465.1 of Colwellia sp. BRX10-4. Lineage (NCBI taxonomy): Bacteria > Pseudomonadati > Pseudomonadota > Gammaproteobacteria > Alteromonadales > Colwelliaceae > Colwellia > Colwellia sp. BRX10-4. The sequence goes on along the minus strand of NZ_JACGVZ010000005.1, from coordinate 123,523 downwards.
ATTTGAGCTTTCCTTTAAGCCTTCACCTAATTCTTCAAGTGACAATTTGTTGGTGAAATCACTAAGTAAAGGTTGTGCAGCATGGGTAAATAAATAGTTACCGTATTCAGCGGTATCTGAAATGACTACGTTCATTTCGTACAATTTGTTACGGGCAATACAGTTAGCAATTAACGGTGTTTCGTGTAATGACTCGTAATACGCTGATTCTTCAATGATACCCGCAGCAACCATAGCTTCAAAGGCTAGTTCAACACCGGCTTTTACCATAGCAACCACAAAGATGCCTTTGTCGTAGTATTCTTGTTCGGTAATTTCAATGTCGCAATCAGCGGCTTTTTCAAAAGAAGACTCAGCTGTTTCTTCACGCCATTTTAATAAATTCACATCATCATTTGCCCAATCTTCCATCATAGTGGCAGAGAAGCGACCTTCGATAATGTCGTCCATATGTTTTTCAAATAACGGACGTAAGATGACTTTTAATGCTTCAGACATATCAAACGCTTTAACTTTAGCAGGGTTTGATAAACGGTCCATCATATTGGTGATACCCCCATGCTTTAAGCCTTCCGTTGTTGTTTCAATGCCGTATTGTAATAGCTTACGTGCATACGCAGCATCCATACCTTGCGCAACTAACTGCTTATGGCCAAGTACTGCTGCGGTTTGCAACATGCCACATAAAATAGTTTGCTCGCCCATTAAGTCAGACTTCACTTCAGCAATAAATGATGATTCAAGTACGCCGGCACGATCGCCACCGGTAGCTGATGCGTAAGCCTTAGCGATTGCTAAACCGTTACCTTGTGGATCATTCTCAGGGTGAACAGCAATTAAAGTAGGTACACCAAAACCACGTTTGTATTCTTCACGTACTTCAGTACCCGGACATTTAGGGGCAACCATGACTACAGTAATATCTTCACGAATTTTCATACCTTCTTCAACGATATTAAAACCGTGTGAGTAGGCTAGAGTTGAACCCTGTTTCATATGAGGCATAACAGCAGTAACAGCAGAGGTATGTTGCTTATCTGGTGTTAAATTAAGCACTAAGTCAGCTTGTGGAATTAATTCAGCGTATGTACCTACGGTAAAACCGTTTTCTGTCGCCCATTGCCAAGATTGACGTTTTGATGAAATGGCAGCTTCGCGTAATGCGTAAGAGATATTTAAACCTGAATCACGCATGTTCAAACCTTGGTTTAGTCCCTGTGCGCCACAACCAACAATAACAATGTTCCAGTCTTTAATAAAATTACAGCCATCGCTGAATTCTTCACGCTGCATAAAACGACATTTGCCTAACTGACCTAATTTTTCGCGTAAACTTAACGTATTAAAATAATTGCTCATTGGGTTATCCTTTTGTCTCAAATCGACTCAACGTAATGCTGGCGATGTGATCATTAAATAGTTTTATCGGTCTTTCTGACGATGAAGTTATCATAGCGCAAGATTAATGTTGCTTAAAATGATATATTCGCAAGGTGGTGTTGCATAAAACGCAATAATTGGTGGGTAAAATGTTGTCATGAATGGTAAGAGTAAAGAATGGATCTTAAATCGTTAAAAATGTTCGTGCATTTAACCCACAGTCTTCATTTTGGGAAAACTGCTGAAGCGCACCATGTCAGTACTTCTACCTTAAGTCGAATTATTCAAAGGCTGGAAGATCAGTTATGTTGTTTGCTATTACATCGTGATAATCGCTCAGTGGTGTTAACTGAGGCAGGTATGTTATTTTATAAATATGCTGAACAGCAGCTTGAACAATGGCAATTATTGCAATTGTCGCTTGACCAAAAGCAGGCTGAACTACAGGGTAAACTTCACATTTATTGTTCTGTTACTGCCGCTTATAGTCATTTACCACCGCTATTGGAACGCTTTCGCCAGCAACACCCGCTAGTTGAAATTGTATTAACAACCGGTGATGCTGCTGATGCCTTTGACCAAGTACAGCAAAAATTGGTAGATTTTGCCTTTGGTGTAAAACCTGAAAGCTTATCAAGAATGTTTTATTTTCAGCACATTGCTAATGTGCCGTTGGCCGTAATTGCACCGACAATGGCTTGTCGAGTTCAGCAACAATTACAAGACGAAACGATTATTTGGTCTGAAGTACCAATTATTTTAGCTGAGCATGGTGCGGCACGTAAGCGTTTTGAGCTTTGGTATCGTAAAAAGCAACAAGGTAAACCCAATATTTATGCAACAGTTTCGGGTCATGAAGCGCTTGTTAGCATGGTTGCTTTAGGTTGTGGTGTTGGCATGGCACCAAAAGTTGTTGTGGAAAATAGCCCAGTAAAAGACCGGGTGCAATATTTACAACATGTTGGCGATATTGAGCCGTTCGACCTCGGCATTTGTTGTTTAAACCAAAGTCGAGAACAAACCTTAGTCAAAGCCTTCTTTGAGGCAATTAAATAGTCTCAGCAACCGCTTTATCGCTAGAGAATAGCCATTATTAATGGCTAGAAAGCTTTTTAATTGTGATGTCCGGTTAAAAAGAAACAGCATCGGTTAGGTGTCTCAGTAATCGGTCCATTGCGCGATAAGACAGCGCTTCAATGATATGTTCATGTTGAATATCTTCAATACTATTCATGTCTGCCAAGGTGCGCGCTATCTTTAATATTTTATGGTGGGCGCGTGTAGACAAACCAAGTTTTTCAACGGCGAGCTCTAAAAATTCATGCTCATCAGCACTCAGTTTGCAAAATATCCGTGTTTCAGCACTCCCTAAGTGAGCATTTGCTTTCCCTTGTCGCTGTAATTGTAATTCTCTACACAGCGCAACCCTTTTCTGTATTTGCGCAGAACTTTCATTGTTATGATCATTCTTTGCCCACATACCCTTGGGTAAACGTGTCACCTCAATTTGAATGTCAATTCGGTCAAGAAAAGGCCCCGATAGGCGATTTAAATAACGTAGCACTTGTTCGGGTGTGCTGCGGTTATCATTGTAAAATCCGGTTGGGCTAGGATTCATCGCAGCCACTAATTGAAATTTTGCTGGAAAGGTTTGTTTGTACATTGCTCGAGAAATGGTGACTTCAGCTGATTCCATGGGTTCACGTAAAACATCGAGCACTTTACGAGCAAATTCTGGTAATTCATCCAGAAACAATACACCATTATGCGCTAATGAAATCTCTCCGGCTTGTGGTTGGCTGCCACCACCAACCAGTGCCGCAGAAGAAGCCGTATGATGGGGGGCGCGAAAGGGGCGAGTTAACCAAGATTTATGATTGATTTTTTGATGACTAATCGAAGCGATAGCTGCAGCCTCTAACGCTTCACTTTCGCTCATCGGTGGTAATATTCCAGGTAAGCGGCTCGCTAGCATGGTTTTGCCCGTACCGGGTGGTCCAATAAAAAGTAGGTTGTGCGCGCCACAAGCAGAGATCTCTAGAGCTCTTTTTGCTAGTGGTTGGCCAATTACATCAGCAATGTCTTTGCTGGTAGGCACTTGATAATGTTCTACTGCTTTTGCTGATACCAAAGGTAGCGAGCGTTGCTTTAAAAAGTGTGGGTATAATTGACTTAAATGTTCTATCGATAAAATATTGGCCTGCTTAACCCAACTCGCTTGTTCAGCATTTTGTTTAGGAATAACTAAGGTTCTTTTAGCCTTAGCGCAAGCAATTGCCATTGGAATTTCACCAATAATTTCACGCAATTCACCCGAAAGCGCAAGTTCGCCAGCAAACTCATATTGGCTTAAATCTGTATTAGGTAGTTGCTCACTGGCAACCAAAATACCAAGCGCTATCGGTAAGTCGAAGCGACCTCCTTCTTTAGGTAAATCAGCGGGGGCTAGATTTATGGTAATTCGCTTTGCTGGGAATTGATAACCACAATTGATGATAGCGCTGCGCACCCGATCTTTTGATTCACGTACCGAGGTTTCTGGTAAACCAACAATATTAAATACCGGTAGTCCATTGGCTAAATGCACTTCGACAGTGACAAGGGGAGATTCAAGCCCAACCCGGGCTCTGCTATAAATACAAGCTAAGCTCATAAAAATCCATTTAATTAGCATCCTGTAAGTTAAGTTTAGTCAGGATTTATCTAAAGTGCTAACGCATCATATAACTAAATTATTTATTTCAATTAAAAAACGATAGTAAAAAAACTTGCACTTAATATTAGAGCTATGGTACTAATTTAAATAGGAAGTGCAATAGCCAACAAATTTAAAAGTTTTTCATTTTGTTTTTATAAAGAATCAAGGTAATTGAATAAACATGCAAAAATTTAGTTCAGTGATTATTAACATTCTCGTCGTGGTGATTATTAAATCATCGCGAGGTTGTTTGTTGAGCTAAGAAAAACTAAAGCAAAAAACAAACCCTCGCTCCGAAAGGAACGGGGGTTTTTTTATAGATAAAGATGAAAGTAATGATAGTTAGTTTTAATATCAATATTTTATATCAATAAATCATACCAACTCAGCGCAAAGGAGAAAGCTCAAACTAACGGTTATGCAAAATGTATTCAGTTGGGTGGGTTAAAAAAAAGATGACAAGTGAAAATAAACAAACAGGCGGTTCATTACTTTTTGACGTACTTCAGCAGCACGGTGTTGAGCATGTTTTTGGTTATCCTGGTGGCGCTATAATGCCAATTTATGATGCACTTACCGACAGTGACATCCAACACTTCTTGTGTCGTCATGAGCAAGGTGCGGCATTTTCAGCAGTAGGCTATGCAAGAGCAGCCGGTAAAGTAGGGGTTTGTTTTGCGACTTCTGGACCGGGGGCAACTAATTTAATTACTGGTCTTGCTGACGCCCTTGCCGATTCAATTCCTATTGTTGCCATCACTGGACAAGTTGCTACCTCGGTGATGGGCTCTGATGCTTTTCAGGAAATCGATATTTTTGGTTTATCACTCGCCTGTACTAAGCATTCTTTTCAGGTAACAGATATTAACGATCTGGAAAAAGTTTTACATCAAGCCTTTGCTATAGCATTGGAAGGGAGACAAGGTCCTGTTCTTGTCGATATCCCAAAAGACATTCAAATTGCGCATGTGGTTAGCCAAGGCAGTGTGGTTTCAACCTTGAAAAATAAAGTTAATTTACCACCGGCTAATGTTGGTTCTGCAATCGCTATGCTTTGTCATGCAAAACAGCCTGTTTTGTATGTGGGTGGCGGTGTAGGTATGGCGAATGCGGTCGATGAATTACGCGATTTTATTGATATTACCCATATACCGAGTGTTTCAACACTAAAAGGTTTAGGTTCTATTTCGCCTGATAATGAAAATTATCTTGGCATGTTAGGCATGCACGGCACTAAAGCGGCAAACTTAGCGGTACAAGAAAGTGATTTGTTGGTGGTTGTTGGTGCACGTTTTGATGACCGAGTTACTGGGAAATTAACTGAGTTTGCGCCTCATGCGAAAGTTATTCATTTTGATATAGATACAGCCGAAATTAATAAACGCCGAGCCGCTGATTCAGCGATCTTAGGTGATTTGAAAACTAATCTACCTGCCTTATCGATTCCTTTAGAAATCAAAAGTTGGCAACAAAAATGTCAGCAAATGAAAGCTGATTTTGCTTGGGATTATAATCATCCTGGCAGCACTATTTTTGCACCAGCGGTACTTAAAGAGTTGAGCGATAAAATGCCGCTAAACAGCTGTGTTACCACTGATGTTGGTCAACATCAAATGTGGGCGGCACAGCATATGTCATTTGATCACCCTAGTAACTTTTTAACCAGTGCTGGCATGGGCACCATGGGCTTTGGCTTACCGGCAGCGATCGGTGCACAAGTTAGTCGACCAACAGATTGTATTATTACTGTTTCAGGTGATGGCTCTATCATGATGAATGTGCAAGAACTCTCAACAATAAAGCGTTTTCAGTTACCGGTAAAAATTGTCCTTATTGATAATGCCAAATTAGGTATGGTCCGCCAATGGCAAGATTTATTTTTTGACGGACGTTTAAGTGAAACAGATCTTTCTGATAACCCTGATTTTGTAATGCTTGCAAATGCATTTGACATTAAAGCTAAACAGATAAGCTCTAAGGCAGAGGTTTCTGAGGCGATTGAAGAGATGTTAGCGCATAACGGGCCTTATCTTTTACAAGTTAAAATAGATGCCGCAGATAATGTTTGGCCACTAGTTCCACCCAATACAGCCAATGATAAAATGATGGAGAGTACTTAAGATGAATCATTATCAATTACGTATAAAGGCTGATGATAAGCAAGTGGTGTTAGAGCGTATTTTACAAGTCGCCCGCTACCGGGGCTTCCTAATTGAAGGTATTAAGGCACGAGTTAATACCGGTACAAATATCGGTACTATAGAATTAATGGTGCGAAGTGAACGACCTATTTCACTTTTAGTTGATCAAATTAATAAACTGATTGATATCAAAGACGTCAAGGTAGACAAAAATACCACGCAGTAATGTCGCTCATAACCAGTTATAATAATTGCGCAACAAGCACCCATAAAAATTCAGAGTTGGTTGGGTAAGTAAACTACAGCTAACTCGTTAAAAATATTATAAATTAGGAAGAAAAATGGCTAAAGTAAATGCAGAACTAATTTGGTTTAATGGTGAACTCATGCCTTGGAAAAATGCTACCGTGCATGTAATGAGTCACGCTTTGCATTATGGTTCCTCGGTATTCGAAGGTATCCGTGCTTATGATACTCATAAAGGTACGTGTATTTTTCGCTTAGAAGAACATATTAAACGTTTATTTGATTCAGCAAAAATCTATCGAATGAATATCCCTTTTACCCAAGAAGAAATTGTTCAAGCCTGTAAAGATGCCGTTGCTGAAAATGGTTTAGCTTCTGCTTACTTACGTCCGTTGGCTTTTTTGGGTGATATCGGTATGGGTTTACGTCCACCTATTGATGCAAAAGCTGATGTAATGATTGCTGCATTTAGTTGGGAAGCTTACCTAGGTGCTGATGCTATTGAGAATGGTGTAGAAGTTGGAGTGTCAAGTTGGAATCGATTAGCACCTAACACTATGCCAACAGCAGCAAAAGCCGGCGGTAATTACCTTTCATCACAACTGATTTCAGCTGAAGCTGCTCGTCATGGTTATGCTGAAGGTGTCGCACTTGATATCAATAATATGGTCAGTGAAGGAGCCGGTCAAAACTTATTTTTGATCCGCAAAGGTATTCTTTATACCCCTCCTGGAACGGCTTCTATTTTACAAGGTTTAACCCGTGATACTGTCTTTTTCCTTGCAGAAAAATTGGGCTATGAAGTACGTGAAGAGCCAATTTCTCGTGAGTCATTGTACTTAGTTGATGAGTTCTTTATGTGTGGCACAGCAACGGAAGTTGTACCGGTAAAATCAGTGGACGGAATGCTCGTCGGTAATGGTACCCGTGGACCGATCACTAAAGCTATTCAAGAAGCATTTTTTGGTATTTTCAACGGAACGACTACTGTTCCAGATAATTGGTTAGACCCCGTTAAATAGCGGTAATAAAAGCAACTCGTTGTCATTATCACTTTATCGGTATCGGCAATACTCGCTTATTGCGACAAGCTCGGTACGTCCTCTTTGTTAAAGTGGCAAATGTTGAAGAGTTGCTATCACCGTAAATTATAAATAAAACCGATAAGGTTTTATTTTAAGAGCTTCTTGGAACAGTGGCTTTCAAAATAAAATTTTTCACAATATTAATTCACATTATTAATTGGAATGTAAATATCATGCCTAAATTAAGATCTGCAACTTCTACTCAAGGCCGTAATATGGCTGGGGCTCGTGCTTTATGGCGCGCAACAGGAATGACGGATAATGATTTTGGCAAACCAATTATTGCGGTTGTTAACTCTTTTACTCAGTTTGTACCCGGTCACGTACATTTAAAAGATATGGGGCAGCTGGTTGCTGGCGCTATTGAAAAAGCGGGTGGTGTCGCTAAAGAATTTAATACTATTGCGGTTGATGATGGTATTGCCATGGGACACAGCGGTATGCTTTACAGCTTACCTTCACGTGATTTAATTGCCGACTCGGTTGAATATATGGTTAATGCGCATTGTGCCGATGCTATGGTCTGTATTTCAAACTGTGACAAAATCACGCCGGGCATGTTAATGGCGGCTATGCGCTTAAATATTCCAGTGATTTTTGTTTCCGGTGGCCCAATGGAAGCCGGTAAAACTAAGCTTTCTAACCAAATTATCAAACTTGACCTTGTTGATGCGATGATCCAAGGTGCTGACCCAAAAGTCTCTGACGCGCAAAGTGACCAAGTTGAACGTTCGGCTTGTCCTACTTGTGGTTCCTGTTCGGGTATGTTTACCGCTAATTCAATGAACTGTTTAGCAGAAGCGTTAGGTTTAGCACAACCGGGTAACGGTTCAATGCTTGCAACCCATGCTGACCGTGAACAACTGTTTTTAAACGCGGGTAAAGAAATAGTTAAATTAACTAAGCGCTACTATCAAGAAAATGACGAGTCGGCGTTGCCACGCAATATTGCTAACAAAGCGGCGTTCGAAAATGCCACTTGTTTAGATATTGCTATGGGTGGTTCAACAAATACCGTGTTGCATTTAATCGCCGCTGCGCAAGAAGCTGATATTGATTTCACCATGAAAGATATGGATCGCTTATCAAGAATTGTCCCGCAGTTATGTAAAGTTGCTCCTTCTACACCTAAATACCATATGGAAGATGTACATCGCGCTGGTGGTGTTATTGCAATTTTAGGTGAATTGGCTCGCGCTAATTTATTAACCATGGACATCAAAAACGTACTGGGTTTAACACTTGATGAAATGCTAGAAAAATACGATATAACGTTAACTAAAGACCAAAGCGTGATCGACTTTTTCCGAGCAGGCCCTGCAGGTATTCGCACCACTAAAGCTTTTAGTCAAAATTGTCGTTGGGATACTGTTGATGATGATCGTGAAAACGGTTGTATACGTTCACTTGAACACGCGTATTCATTAGAGGGTGGCTTAGCGGTATTAGCCGGTAATATTGCCCCTGATGGTTGTGTTGTTAAAACGGCGGGTGTATCAGATGATAATTTAGTCTTTACCGGCCCAGCTCATGTTTTTGAAAGCCAAGATGATGCGGTTTCAGGTATTTTAGCGGGCAAGGTTGTTGCTGGCGAAGTGGTTGTTATTCGTTACGAAGGCCCTAAAGGAGGCCCCGGTATGCAAGAAATGCTTTACCCAACTACGTACTTAAAATCTATGGGGTTAGGTAAAGAATGTGCTTTATTAACCGATGGTCGTTTCTCTGGTGGCACTTCTGGTTTATCTATTGGCCATGTTTCTCCTGAAGCCGGCAGTGGCGGTATGATTGCCTTAGTTGAGCAAGGTGACATTATTCATATCGATATCCCTAATCGCGATATTACATTAAACGTCAGCGAAGCAGTTTTAGCTGAGCGTCGCGTTAACATGGAAGCAAAAGGCAAGGATGCTTGGAAACCGCTTAATCGTGTACGCCCAATTAGCTATGCGTTGAAAAATTACGCGATGTTAGCAACAAGTGCTGACAAAGGTGCTGTACGTAACCGTGATTTACTTGACGGTTTAGTTGAGGCGTAAGGTGAATTTCTTGATGACCTTTTGGAAAAAATATAATGACTGAAGCTGAACAGCAAGCTTTAGTGCTTGCGAAAGAAACTCAAGAACAAGGGCTCGACTATTTACGAAGAATTTTATTGGCACCCGTTTATGATGTTGCTATAGAAAGTGAATTAACACCATTAACTAAGTTGTCATCACGTTTAGGTAATCAAATTTTCCTTAAACGTGAAGACCAACAACCGGTTCATTCTTTTAAGATACGTGGTGCTTATAATAAGCTTGTTAATTTAACTGAAGAGCAGTGTATTCATGGGGTGATTGCCGCTTCTGCCGGTAATCATGCTCAGGGCTTGGCACTTGCAGCAAATAAGCTTGGTATTAAAGCCACGATTGTTATGCCAATAACAACACCTGATATAAAAGTTGATAATGTACGTCGTTTTGGCGCAGAAGTGCGTTTAGTCGGTAAAAGTTTCAATGAAGCACAAGTTGCTTCATTAGATTTTGCCCGTGATGAAAATAAAACAATAGTTCCTCCTTTTGATGATATCGATATTATCGCTGGACAAGGCACGGTTGCCAAAGAACTTTTACAGCAGCACCCAAAAATGGACGTTGTTTTTGTTCCTGTCGGTGGCGGCGGTTTACTAGCAGGTATGTCGGTTTATTTAAAGCAACTACGACCCAATATAAAAGTCATCGGTGTTGAAGCAGAAGACTCTGCTTGCTTGAAAGCCGCGATGGAAGCCGGCAAACCGGTCGACTTAGAACAAGTGGGACTGTTTGCTGACGGGGTTGCCGTAAAAAGGATTGGTGAAAACACCTTCAATGTCATTAAACATTATTGTGATGACGTGATCACGGTAACAACCGATGAAATTTGTACTTCTATCAAAGACATCTTTGAACAGACGCGTGTTATTTCAGAACCGGCTGGTGCATTGTCATTGGCGGGTTTACAGAAGTATTGTAAAACCAGCGCTGGAGATGAAGCATTAGTTGCTATCCTTTCTGGTGCTAATATGAATTTTCATACGTTACGATATATTTCAGAACGCTGTGAATTAGGTGAGCAAAAAGAAGCGGTGCTTGCAGTAAAAATTCCAGAAAAGAAAGGTAGTTTTAGAACATTCTGTCATGCCTTAGATGGACGAGTGATCACTGAATTTAATTACCGTTATGCAAAAAAAGCCAATGGCAGCCATAAAAGTGCTAATATTTTTGTGGGTGTTAGAACCAGTGGTGAGGATGATCGAAATCACTTACTGTCACAGTTAACTAAAAAAGATTATCGAGCAACAGATTTTACTGATAACGAATTAGCTAAGCTTCATGTCCGTTATATGATCGGTGGCCAAAATTCTTCACCGACGCCAGAGCGTATTTTTCGTTTTCAGTTTCCTGAATATCCAGGTGCATTGGAAAAGTTCTTAGATACTTTAGGTGAGCATTGGAATATAACTTTATTTCATTACCGTAATCATGGTGCGGCTTTTGGTCAAGTATTAGCTGGCTTTGAAGTGAAAAATGATGATCAGCTTGCCTTTTTCAATCATCTAAAAGATTTAGGTTATGAGTGGCAAGAAGAAACCGAAAATAAAGCCTACCAAGCATTTTTAAATTAAATCGAGAAATTATTTAAATAACCTTTACTGATCATAGACTAAAGCCACTTTAATTGAAGTGGCTTCTTATATTTTATACTTTTCAATTACAGAAAAATTAGTTTATTCTATATCCATAAAAACTATATGGACATTTCATGATGCAAGTAAGCCAAGAAGATGAATCAGTAATCCCCCCCCCTAAGTTAAAACCCTTAGATAAACATAAACGTGTTGATGCCTTAGATATTTTACGTGGCCTAGCTCTCGTTGGTATTTTATTGATGAATATTGAATGGTTTAACCGTGCAATTATTTCTTTAGGTAGCCACGATACAACATTAACCGGTATTGACCATGCGGTTGGTTGGTTAATTCGTTGTTTTGTTGAAGGTAAATTTTATAAATTATTTGCCCTTATCTTTGGAATGGGCTTTGCTGTTATGTTGTTACGTGCCAAAGATGCCGGTCGACCCTTTGGTGCTTGGTTTGTTCGTCGTATGTTGGTATTGCTGCTCATCGGTATAGCCCATATGATTTTTTTATGGGGCGGTGATATTTTACACCAGTACGCTATCGCGGGTCTAATTCTATTAGCTTGGGTTACCTATAAAAAAACAGAAGACCCAAAAGCTTATTTAAAATTAGCCTTAATGTGGCTAATGATCCCTCTTTTTCTGGTGAGTTTTTTGGGTTCTATATTGGGCATGGTTTTTAACGAGTCTAAGTATCAAGAAATATGGCAAAACGAACTTGATATATATACAGCAGTTGAACAGCAATTACTGATAAATACTGATGTTATATTAGAAAAGAACGATGCTATTGATAGTGAAGAGTCTAGTGCTGAAGAAGCTATACTTACCGATGAAGAACTGAGAGAAATCACTATTGCTGAAACTATTGAACAACGTAAAGCATTACAGGCGGATATTGCTGAAGAAGATAGTGCCTTTATGCAAAATAGTTATTGGCAAGCTACAGAATACCGGCTTGGCTTTCTGGGATTTATGTTGATGTTTACGCCTATTATGTCGTTGGTCGTTTTAATACCAATATTTATCTTAGGTTTTTGGCTAGTGGTGACAGAAAAAATAACCAAACACCAAGAGCATCATAAATTTTTTAGTCTCTTGGCTAAAGTCGGTTTATGTGTTGGTATTCCATTAAATGTTGCTAGCATCTTAATTATTCAACACCCTGCCACAGCTATTTCAGTTGTACTGCAAGGTGTTGGGCAAACACTTTTTTATATCGGCCAATATTTACTATCAGCAGGATATTTAGGTCTTGTTGTTTGTGCCTTGAATAAACAAATATGGAAAAAATTCTTTGCTGCATTTTCACCCATGGGGCAAATGGCATTAACCAATTATCTAATGCATTCAGTTATTTTAACGAGTATCTTTTATGGTTATGCGGGAGGGCAATACGGTGAGATATCAAGAGCACCACAAATGCTTATTGTTATAGCCATTATAGTGACTCAAATAATATTATCTAAATGGTGGTTAAACCGCTACCGCTTTGGTCCCATGGAATGGTTATGGCGTAGCCTAACCTATAAACAAATGCAGCCAATGAAGTTGTAACCTGCGGTAAATTGAAGTGAGTTTACCTTTAAAAGTTAACAAGCAGCCATTGGCTGCTTGTTACCTAAAGAAGATAGATTAACTTTTTTATTATTGACTTTAATGAACGATAATTCTCTTTGTTTAGCCGAAGTAGACAAGCAAAGAAGAGCCACCGGGTAATATAAGTTTACTTAGTAAAACTCTCAGGTATAGTAATTTATAATTAAGTTTTACTAATTCGAGTGAGTTTTATATGACCAAAAAAAGATTACTCGTTGTTGAGGACAGTAAGTCTACTGCGTTAGTCATTGAAAAGATTGCTGTTTCCTTAGGGTATTCCGTGACCATCGCTCACACCTTTGCTCATGTTAAAGTGTTGCTTGCCCAAGAACATAGTTTTTTCTTAGCGACGCTTGATTATGGTTTACCTGATGCGCCTAATGGTGAAGTTGTTCCCTATATTGTTCAGCACAATATTCCCAGTATTATCATGACGGGCCGAATTGATGACGCTACGCATAAGAAATTACTTAACCAACCCATTATTGATTACATTACAAAAACGAATGCTCAGGCTTATCATTACTTACTTCGAATCCTTCATGGCCAACTGCATAACCCAAAAATTGGTGTTTTAGTCGTTGATGACTCTTTAGCCTCAAGAAATCATGTTTGTCAGCTACTTAAACGAAGAAACTTCACAGTTTATGATGTTGAAGATGGTACCAAAGCCATTAAAAAGCTTGAGGAGCAACCAGATATAAAAATTGTGATCCTTGAGCAAGATTTAACCGGGGTGAGTGGTTTAGAATTAGTGCATAAAATTAGAGCCAAAAACCCGATTAATGAGTTAATCATTATAGCGGTAGCGAGTTTAGAAAAGAGTTTTCAATCAGCACGATTCATTAAAAATGGTGCCGATGATTTTCTACGAAAACCTTTTTGTCCCGAAGAATTCTATTGTCGCGTTATGCTAAATATTGAGAAGCTACAATATATTGAGAAACTAAAAGATATCAATTAAATTAAGTTTATCCTTAAAATAAAAAAGCAGCCGGTGGCTGCTTTTTTATGGGTAACCAATGACAATAAACATTTATGTCAAATAACCTTAACAACATTTCTATATTCAACAATATTCTTAAATATTCACCTTTATATTATTGCAGGAATAACCAAGAATAAGTCTGCTGTCGACGGCATTTTAATACTTAATCTAAAAAGGAAAAGCAAATGACGCTTGGTGAACAGTTAAAAAACTTAGAAATGAAAAAGCATTAAGTCAGCCTGATTTAGCTGATTTAACGGGAATAGAGCAATCTTATTTATCAAAGTTAGAAAAATGATAAGTCAATGCCATCAAATGATATTTTTAGAAGGTTATTAGCCGCTTATGAGTTATCTTTAGCTGATTTTATAGCTGCATTCGACAGACATTACGCTGAGACTCAGCTCAAGCAAATACCTGATATAGAGCATTGGTTAAGGCAGCAACAGCAATCACAAATGTTAAATCAAAGGTGTTATCTTTATATATGCAGTGCACTGATTGTCCTTGCGCTTACTTTATTCTATGTCGGGCAAAGTAAAATATTGTTTCCAGAGGTACAGTTTGGATATTATTCTCAAGGCGTTGTTTTAGTGGGAGAGCCAAAAGATATATTTGATTATTGTGAGAAGATGATCCCGCGAGAAAATGTAAAAAACCAGCTTTACTATAAAAAGAAGATGGAGATGACACAACGTAAGGATGAAAATTCATATTGTCTGAGAAATTCTTAGGGAAAAACTACGTCGTAACATTACCAAAAGGGCTTCGGCTTTATCGTGCTGATAGTGAAAAAATGATTGCTCAGCCAATAAATGCATGGCTACGAATAGCGGGTGTATTCTTGTTTTTCATGGGAATTATGGGCTTTATTTTAGAGCGACGTGTCTATAAAATAGTCACTTAGTCTACTCTTCGAAGCGATAAGTTAGTTGTACCGATAATAACTTATCGCTATTTATGGCTTTATTCAGCTAACTTAGCTTCGATTTCAGTGAGCTTATTTTCTAACTCAGCCAGTTTTTGACGCGTTTTTAATAATACTTGTGTTTGTACATCAAACTCTTCACGAGAAACTACGTCAAGCTGTGTTAATTTTCGTTGTAACACCACTTTGGTTTTTTCTTCAATATCTGCAGCTATATCTTTGAATTTAAGTGGAATTGCATCGGAAACTTGTTTGGCGATTTCTTCAATCTTTTTAGCGTTAAACATAATAATTATCCTTAGTTCATCAATGAGCTCATTGTAATGTATTTAATGGTTTTGCCAATGGCTAATTTATTAACTCTAAGATATTTAACAATGTAGAGTTTGACCTGTGCGCGGGTATATACGATATAGAGCAAACAAGGTAAAATCATCGCCCTGAAAATCTAATTATCTGAAAAACTGAACACTATGAAACTTAACCCCGGACAAAATGAAGCGGTAAAATATGTTACTGGCCCCTGCTTAGTCTTAGCCGGCGCGGGTAGTGGTAAAACAGGGGTTATCTGTAAGAAAATTGCTTATCTTATTGAAAAATGTGATTACAAAGCCCGTAATATTGCGGCAGTAACCTTTACCAATAAAGCCGCACGAGAAATGAAAGAACGTGTGATTAAGATGATGGACAAAAGTTTAACGCGAGGTCTCACTGTTTCGACTTTTCACTCGCTGGGTCTTGATATTATTCGTAAAGAAATTAAAACCTTAGGTTATAAACCCGGTTTTACCTTATTTGACGACCAAGACACGTTATCTTTATTAAAAGAATTAACACATGATGAGCTTGATGGTGATAAAGATTTACTGAGTAAATTACAGAGCATGATTTCCAATTGGAAAAATGACTTAATGTTACCTGACTCCGCGATAAAAATGGCTGGTGATGCAGACACCACGATGTTTGCTGAATTCTACCAGCTCTATCAAAAACATATGAAGGCTTATAACGCGCTTGATTTCGATGACTTAATCTTAATCCCTACCTTGTTATTAAAAAACTTTCCTGACGTTAAAACACGCTGGCAGAAAAAAATTCAATACTTACTGGTTGATGAATATCAAGATACCAATGCCAGCCAATATGAGTTAGTAAAATTAATTGCGGGTGAACGGGCCTTGTTAACGGTTGTTGGCGATGACGATCAATCTATATATTCATGGCGTGGTGCAAAACCGCAAAATCTTGTTTTACTCGGAGAAGATTTTCCGCAACTTAAGTTGATTAAGTTAGAACAAAATTACCGCTCAAGTGGTCGTATTCTTAAGTGTGCCAATACATTAATCGCGAACAATCCTCATGTTTACGACAAAGCGTTGTTTAGTGAGTTGGCTTACGGCGTTGAACTGCGCGTTATTCAAGCGAAAAATGAAGAGCATGAAATTGAGCGAGTGGTCGGTGAATTAATTGGTCATAAGTTCTTAAATAAAAGTAAATTTAAAAATTATGCGATCTTGTATCGTGGTAATCATCAATCACGCTTATTAGAAAAAGCATTAATGCTTAACCGTATTCCTTATAAGATCAGCGGCGGGACTTCATTCTTCTCACGCAGCGAAATTAAAGACATGATGGCATTTTTACGTGTTTTGGTGAACCCTGATGATGACAATGCATTTCTAAGAATAGTTAATGTACCACGCAGAGAGATTGGACCCACGACACTAGAAAAACTGGGTAATTACGCCAATATGCGGCAAATAAGTATGTTCGCCGCTAGTTTTGAGTTGGGGCTTGAACAGCATTTAACCGGTCGTGGTTTAGTGCATGTGCAAAGGTTTACTCGTTGGTTAGTTGAAACTGGCGATCACGCGGAGCGAGGTGATACACCTGCCGTGCTTAGAGCGATGATCCGTGAAATAAATTATGAAGATTGGCTGTACGACACTTCGCCTAGCCCAAAAGCGGCAGAAATGCGCATGAAAAACGTTACGCAACTTTTTAGTTGGGTAACTAATATGCTTGAAGGGGATGAAGAAGAAGAGCCTATGTTATTGCCAGCCATTGTAACCCGCTTAACCTTGCGCGATATGATGGAACGTGGCGAAGATGAAGACGATGCTGACCAAGTACAATTAATGACACTACACGCTTCTAAGGGGCTAGAATTTCCTTATGTCTTCTTGATTGGCATGGAAGAAGGTTTATTGCCACACCAAACAAGTATGGACGAAGGTAATGTTGAAGAAGAGCGTCGATTGGCTTATGTGGGAATTACCCGTGCACAACGTGAATTGATTTTTACTTATGCCAAAGAGCGCCGACAATATGGTGAAGTTTCTCGCACTGAAGCGAGTCGATTTTTACACGAATTACCGCAAGACGATTTAAGTTGGGAGCTAACAGAAACTAAAAAAAGCCAAGAGCACAAAGACAAAACCACTAAAATGGGTGTGGCGAATTTGCGTGATATGCTCAAGAATAAAAATAAATAAGTACTTTTTTATGTTTTGGCTAAAGATAACTAAAACAAAAAATTTCAATTAAGCCCGCCATTAATGATAATAAAATAACGCCTCTTTGCTTCAATGAGGCGTTATTTTTTATTAACAATTAGCCATGAAAATTAAAATAATCTTACAAAGTTAAACAAATGAAATACAAAAACTGAACAGTTTAATGTTTTGTATTTCATTATAATTAATCTACACAAAGTTTGACCTCTTACTTAATAAAAGCTGATAAGTCTTTTATTGGTCTCACTTTTAATGAAAAATTAATTATATGGATATCGCAGTTGATGAGTTTAAAGAAAGTGCTGTTGAGTTGTTTTATTTGTATTTCCGTCAGTTCATGTGCGTTCGTTCCTTCTTCTTCACCTGACCAGCCTTACTATTATGATTGCGATATGGTGACAAAAAAACTAACCTTAAAATCCACTCAAATGGGGGAGCTAGGAGATTGTGACGATGGCGGTATAGCGGAATGTATCATTATGACGGGTATTTTGAGTACAGCAATCTTGATTGTTTCTGGCAGTGTCGTTTTGTTAGGTAATACTTTGCATTGGTCAGAATATAAGTTGAAATGTTAGACATACAATAAGGTCATCTAAAATTAAAACAGCTCAACAGATATAATTTATTGTTGTTGGTTTTCCTAGTCATTATTTTACGGGTTTGTAAAAATAACTTACGCGCTTTATGAAGGCTAGTAACGCATAAATTATAACGTCCACTTTAAGTTCATTGCTGCCTTTGGTATTTCACCTATTAACGCTAACTAATGCCACAAAAGAGACCTTTCCTAACACCCTAAATCAGCACCAAAAAGGTCTTCTCTGATACGAAACCGGACATAAGCCTTTGCTTATTTAACTGCGACCATTTCGACAATTAATCGTAAAAAGGATAGGTTATGTATGGATTATTTTTTGTCAAAAACTATAAAAATCATACCAGTAGTGATGAATAATCAGTTAAAGTGTCTGAAGGCTTTTACACATGTGGCATAGCAAAGGATTAAGTATCCTATGGTAGTAATTTTTATTGAATACCACTACTAATAAATCAATAGGTATAGAATATTTTAAAGTGGTGTATTCATTAAGTGATAACCGAATTAGTATCTGAAGATTTAATAGATGAATCGTTTAGGTGGTTATGTAAACAACGAAAACACTTTCCTGATAACAGTGATGTATGGGATGTACGTTTTCATTGGAATAAAATTAAACCACAACTTATTGATGAATTAATATCAAATACATTTAACTTTCAACCATTGCAAAAGATAACTAAATCATCAGGTGAAGTTATTCACTTATGGACATCAATCGATAGTGTGGTGTTGAAGTTGTTATCACTGGTGTTACAGCGTTATTTACCTTCATCTAAGCTGTGTACACACTTAAAAGGGCATGGAGGTAGCAAACAAACGGTAACTTCAATACAACGTGAAATAACGAATAATATCTTTGTATTTAGAACGGATGTTAAATCTTATTACGAATCGATAAACCACGAGATATTGTTAGATAAGTTATCGGTTTACATCAAAGATAAAGCGGTAATGAACTTACTAGCACAGTATTTAAAAAGAAGTGTTGAATCAGGTGGATTATTTAAAGATATTAAACAAGGTATATCATCGGGTTGCCCGTTAAGCCCTATTATATCGAGTTTTTACCTAGTTGAGTTAGATAAAGAAATGGAAGGTAAAAACGTTTATTACCGACGATACATGGATGACATCATCGTATTATCACCATCAAGGTGGAAATTACGCAAAGCGATAAAAACGGTTAATCAACATTTTGAAAAACTAAAATTAAAACAACACCCTGATAAAACCACGATTGGTAGAATTAATAATCGTTTTGACTTTTTAGGGTATCAGTTTGGACAAGCAAAAATAACAGTTTCAAAACGAACATTACAAAATCACATACGTCGATTAACGCAGCTTTATGAGCAAAAGAAGCATCTACAAAATTGGAAGATGCTTCTTGATGATTATCGACAACATTAGGTTACATGGTTTTATTCAGGCATACCGTCGTCGATAATTAATTTTGATACTGAATCAGTTGAATTAAGATTGTTTCTTAAATCGACGTGATGCTAAACCAATCATTCCTAATGCGAAAATAGCAAGTGTAGATGGCTCTGGTACATCCGTGCGTGGTATATCCAAAGTGTCAACAGAAAGCCCCATTACATAATTGTATTTGATATCGATTTTTTCACCTGTTTTTAAACTCCCCAAATCAAAGCCTATACCTATAGCATTATCACCAAAAGCGCCGCTTTGTGGACCTCCAAGCCAATAACTAGGATCAGTTTCCCAATTACCGAGACCCACATTATGAACCAGTTTACTATCAGTTTGAATCCCTATCACTTTGTTTTCACAACCTTCTGTTGCAGTTACCAGATCACCACTATGCCTTGTATTTGTAGTATCAAAATTGGTACATGTACTTGTATGCCAATCAGGATCAAACTGTCTCGAAAAGAACACGTCACTTAAATCAACCAAAGCAGTTAAAGTTGTATTAAAGCCTACATAAGAACTATTATCATTAAAAAAAGTGTTGGTTGTTATACTAAAAAACGAACCATAATCAGCGGTAAAGGTTGCTGATGAATCATATATCGAAATTCCGGAAGTATCGGTAGTTACCCCTGATATTTCAAACGATGAACCATTAAGATTTGATAATAATCCAGTTTCGGCTGTCGAAATACTAAATCCCTCCCAAGGAGAACCTGGCAACATCCAATCATTATAGATACCAGTGGCAAAAGTACCTGTTCCAGTACTATCATATTTTAACTGTGGACCAGATGTTCCGTTACCTAACGTGCC
Source organism: Colwellia sp. BRX10-4 (assembly GCF_014077465.1). Lineage (NCBI taxonomy): Bacteria > Pseudomonadati > Pseudomonadota > Gammaproteobacteria > Alteromonadales > Colwelliaceae > Colwellia > Colwellia sp. BRX10-4. The sequence continues at coordinate 103,431 of NZ_JACGVZ010000005.1, read as the reverse complement.
ATTATCAGAAACTTGAATTGATACAAAATTTCCATCCAACGAGATCAAACCGGCATGAGCTACATTAGCAAAACAGCCAACATAGAACATTGAACTTGCTAAAGCAGCATTCAAAAATCTAAATTTCATTTGTATTTCCTTTTAATCCCTTTCCATTAATTTTGGTAGGGTATGTGTTAAAATAGCAGTTTATTAATCTTTCGTATTTAAAGCAAAAATCACACCAGAGTTAAAATACCAAACAATTTCAACACAATAAAAGTCCATACGGAATTTAAAAAGTTATATTGTAAAATAACCTGACATAAAACAGCTTATCAACCAGGTGAATTTATTATATAACAATCACAAACTGTGATTTAAATCAGTTTCAGCCTATAAGTATTATTAGGTGATTGAACTTCATTAACAATTACATATAAATCATCACAAAAATCACCTTAATCTAGCTAAAACACGTACTTTAGTAGTGTAGTTGATTGAAACTCAGTGGTGCTAATTATTGTATTTCAACACATCAACACCACTACAGACCAGTATATTCAAAACCTTAACACCATCTAGCAACTGACTTGTAATCAGTTGGTTTGACATGTCATCCGTTGATACAATTAAACCATCAAGACTTTGATTTATTTGATAAATTATATCTTCTTATATTAACGAATTTAGAATAAAATAAGATGATAAAATTTATTAAATGCGTACTAACGGAGTTTTATCCGTTGTTGTTAGCCAGTTTGAACTCAAGTCTCAAATCCGTCTTAAATCCGTCTTAAAGACGAATAGAAAATTCTGTCTAATATTCTTCTAGATATGATCAGGGATGCACAGAAGCTAATGTCGGCTATTGGCTCAGACTGTGTGAAAACGTTTTGATCACTTTTTCGAATAAGCACCGGATACTTATGATCAATCAATCTCAAAACAAGATAATATATCACTCAATATTTGCTATAATATTCATTAGGTTAATTGATTATATGTTGGCTGTATGTCACGTCATATTAAAGGTTCATCTCGCTCCCAAGCAACCCTCTTTCCAGAAATGCTTGAAGATTTTGTCGCTAAAGAAAATCCTGTTAGAGTAATTGATGTATTTGTCGATGGTTTAGATTTAGAAAACCTTGGTTTCAAAGGTGTTCAATCTAAAGCAACTGGCCGACCTGATTATCATCCCGCCATATTACTCAAGATTTATATCTATGGTTATTTAAACAGAATTCAGTCGTCACGCTGTCTAGAGCGAGAAACACAACGTAATGTTGAACTTATGTGGCTCACGGAACGTTTATCTCCAGACTTTAAAACGATTGCTGACTTTAGAAAAGATAACCATCGTGGAATTAAAAACACGTGTAAAACCTTCGTTCAAATGTGCCATAAATTTAATATGTTTAGTGAAGCGACCGTTGCCATTGATGGTAGTAAGTTTAGGGCGTCCAACAACAAAGATAAAAACTACACACCGAGCAAAGTGAAGTTTCATATAGAGCTAGTTGAAAAACATATTAATAAATATTTTAAGCAGCTTGAACAATCAGATTCACAAGAGAACTCACCAAAAGACATTACTAATATTGAATCTAAGTTAGATTTCCTAAAACAGCATCTCGTTGAACTAAAAGAGATGGAGCTAGCCGTTAATAATCATCCTGATAAACAGATATCAACGGTCGATCCTGATTGTCGCTTGATGAAAACACAGGGTATGACGCGAGCTATTTGCTATAACATACAAAGCGCTGTCGATACCAAACATCATTTAATTGTTGCTCACGAAGTCACCAATACAACAGATAGAGGCCAGTTGTGCAATATGACCAAACAGACACTTAAAGCATTGGGGAAAAGTGTTACAACAATATTGGCGGATAAAGGTTATTACAGCCGACAAGATATTAAAGATACTCAAGATCTAGGTGTATTGACGCTTGTACCTAAAACCGATACATCAGGCTCTGACAAGAAAGGGGTTTTTAACAAGTCACTGTTTCAATACAATCAAGATAGTGATGTTTATATTTGCCCTGCGGGAAATGAGCTTCAACATCGATTCAATGCGATAGAAGGAGGGTTAGATATCAAAATTTACTTCAATGGTATGGCTTGTAAAAATTGTACTATCCGAAGCCAATGTACCCGTTCTAAAAAAGACCCTAGAAGAATGAGACGTTGGATCCATGAAACTGATATGGAAAAAATGGACGCCTTGCTCAAAGCAACGCCTGATGCGATGCTTCAACGAAAACAAACGGTTGAACATCCCTTTGGTACGATTAAGTTGTGGGCAGGAGCCACGCATCTTTTAACAAGAGGGTTTAAAAATGTCAGTACAGAATTGAACCTGCATGTATTAGCGTATAATTTAAAAAGAACGCTCAATATCTTTGGAACAGAAAAGTTGATGAAGGAAGTGATGGTGGCCTAAGGGCTATGCTTCCCTTTAAAACACTGGAATATGTTCAAAACACGCGTCAATATAAGCAATTTTGAACTCATAAAAAATATAAAGCATGGATATTCATAAATATTGGCTTCGCTACGCGAAGCCTTATAAAGAGCTGATATAAACCCCCAATAATGAAAACTTACAATAATTAGTTTTCACACAGGCTGGGCTATCAGTTGACCTGAAGAATAATCAGTAGATAACGTCAGGAATGTCCGCAGAGTGATCGTTAATGTTGGTTAGCGGCCTTTATAACACTAGTAGTTAAGACCTCAAATAGTCACAAAATAATAATGCTTTGTCGTCTCAAAAAATTTATTTCGTCTCAAGCCGATAACGTCAACTTAGATTTAGTCCTCGAACGGATATCTCCGGAAGTAATTATCTCAGCTTAGATTAACGTGAGATAACCTCATTACTGATATCTACTCAGACAGTTGAAGCAGGTATTAGTGAAATATAATGGCTGCACAAATACATAAGGTACTAAAAAGCAAAGTACCAATAATAACTTTATGATTTTTGTGTTGCTGCGTTTTTAATTCAGTGAATAAGTGCATTTGCTTTTGACGGGTTACTTGAGTCGTTTTTAAATAATCATAAAGCAGGTCTGGCATTTCAGGCAGTTTTTCATTCCAAAAAGGCAGATTCTCTTTTATCTTTTTAAATACGGCTTTAACACCCATTTGCTGTTTTACCCAATTCTCTAAGAAAGGTTTAGCGGTTTGCCATAAGTCGAGTTGTGGGTATAGTTGTCGGCCTAAGCCTTCGATATAGAGTAAGGTTTTCTGTAATAAAACCAGTTGTGGTTGTACTTCCATATTGAATCGTCTGGCGGTGTTAAAAAGGCTTACCAGCACTTGCCCAAAAGATATTTCTGATAAGGGTTTGTTGAATATCGGTTCGCAAACAGTGCGAATAGCAAATTCAAACTCATCAACACTGGTCTCGCTTGGTACCCAGCCAGAGTCGACATGAAGCTCGGCAACTTTCCGATAATCTCTATTAAAAAACGCGACAAAATTTTCGGCCAAGTAGCGTTTATCTTCACGGTTTAACGTACCACAGATACCACAATCTATCGCTATCCATGTTGGATCGGCAGGGTTTGTTGCATCGACAAAAACATTGCCTGGATGCATATCAGCATGAAAAAAGCTGTCACGAAATACTTGGGTAAAAAACACTTCAACCCCACGCTCAGCAAGTAATTTCATGTCTACGCCAAGCCCTTGAAGTGTCGCTATCTCTCCAACGCCAATACCATAAATACGTTCCATAACCATTACGTTTTCATGGCTAAAGTCACTATAAACCTTGGGTACGTATAATACGCTATCGCTGGCATTACCCTGGGAAAAATTGTGCTTTAATAAGGTTGCATTCGCGGCTTCACGGTTGAGATCTAGTTCGTCAACAATCGTTTTTCGGTATTCATTAACGACCTCTTTTGGGCGTAGTCGTTTACCATCAGGTAAAAATTTAGCGACAACACCCGCAAATAGCGACATGACTTTTACGTCAGCTAAAATTGTCTCTGTAATGTTGGGGCGTAAAACTTTAAGGACTACTTCAAAGGGTTGTCCGTCTTGCAGCAAGGTGGCTGTATGCACTTGGGCAATTGACGCCGAAGCAAGAGGTTTACTATTAAAATCACTAAAATGCTGATTAAATGTTTCTTCACCTATGGCTTCTAAAACAATAGCCTTGGCTAATTCACCATCAAAAGCAGGTACTTGATCTTGCAGTAATGCCAGTTCGTTGGCAAAATCTTCAGGAAGTAAGTCACGACGGGTTGACAACATCTGGCCAAACTTTACAAACACCGGACCTAAAGATTCAATCGCTAGGCGAAGTCGCAAGGCTGAAGGCTTATCTTGGTGTTTATTACGTAACCAGAATAATGATAAGCGAATAAGTTTTGCATACCAAGGTATCATATGGCTTGGGATCAGTTCATCAAGACCAAACTGAAGAAGTGTTTTGATGATGCGATAAAGTCGTAAACTGCTCACAATGTTCCTTGAGAATTAAGTTAAGGGAGTTATTTTTTCAGCAAGTCGCTGAATACGTTCCGCTACTGTATTTGTTTGCTTAGTTAATTCAGTAACCTGTTCACTAAAGTTACCAAGTTGACTGGCTGTAACCACTAAGCGTTTTTCATGCACTAGCCATTCGCTGGCGTCGGCTTGTATCTGTTGTGTGGCAAAATTAATTTTTTTCGCCCAGCGCTTACTTAACTGCGACAACTTATAAGTAGGAATATCACCAATATGTTGAGCAATTTCGCTTTGCCAATCAATTTCTAATGATTGGGCAATATTAGCAAACTGTTGAGCAACTTTAATGTCACCTTGAACATCAAGTTTCTCTTGCTTGATTAACTCTGTAATTTGTTGCTCTTTCTTTAGTTCACGTAAGGTTTTTATACTCGTATTTATTGTACAGTCGCTACGTTCAGTTAGGCCAGTCACTAACACTTTGTTGTTATTAACAGAGAAACTTAGTGGAAAACCTAACTCAGATAATAAAATGGTCAATGTTTTTTCTTCTAAGGTCTGCAAAACACTGGCACCCTTAACACTGATTGCGAGTGCCTGATTAAAGGCAAACTCTACAGTTGAACAAAGCGTTTGTTGAAACATTAACTGACTACTGAAGTTTGTCACGATTAAAATTTATACCCTTTGTGTAGGGCAACAACACCACCGGTAAGGTTTTTGAAACTTGTCTGTTCAAAACCCGCTGAATCCATCATCTCTTTTAATGTTTCTTGATCAGGGTGCATGCGAATAGACTCGGCTAAATATTGATAGCTATCACCATCTTTAGCCACTAATTCGCCCATTTTAGGAAGAACATTAAAAGAATAAAAGTCGTAAGCCTTACTGATTAACTGATGTTCTGGTTTTGAAAATTCTAGCACCAATAAACGACCACCGGGTTTTAATACACGGTAAATAGATCTTAGCGCCATATCTTTGTCCGTAACGTTACGTAAACCAAAAGCTATGGTGACAATATCAAAGGTGTTGTCTTCAAAGGGTAAGTATTGTGCATTGGCTTGTACGTATTCAATATTTTGTACTAAACCTTTGTCACGTAACTTATCTCGACCAACATTGAGCATAGAGCTATTAATATCAGCAAGAATAACCTTACCTTCACGACCAACTAGCTGTGAAAATTTTGCGGTTAAATCGCCAGTACCACCGGCTAAATCTAGTACTTTGTTACCAGGACGTACGCCACTAGCATCTATGGTGAAGCGTTTCCAAAGGCGATGAATACCAAAAGACATTAAGTCATTCATTACATCATATTGCGCGGCGACAGAGTGAAATACACTGGCAACCTTTGACTCTTTCTCGTTTTTATCTACCGTTTGAAAGCCAAAATGTGTGGTGTTGTCACTTGAAGAATTTGATCCATTTTCTTGATGATTATCTTGTTGAGCGGCCATCTAACATTCACTTATCGCTAAAATTACTGACAGTTTACCGTATTTTTTCGCAATTATTAACACTTGAAATCAAGTGGAGGGGTTTTTTATTAAATGGACTGTGCTGGTTAAACTTTATCCACTAATTAATATGCTGTATTATGGTTAATATTATTGTTACATACGGTGGTGTTATGAAATTTTATTTAGGGGTCGTAATGACTTTATTACTGGGGTGTCAGCAAACAGCAGCACCACTAACCGCTAAAAATAGCAGCGAACAAGTTATTATAAAAAAAGTTGTTTGTCGCCAGTCAACGATACCACCACTTAAAAACACGCAAAAGTTAAAAGAGCGGTTAATTGCCAATGGTAAAATTGATGGTTCATTATCTAATGAAGAAATAGAGCATGCAGTTAATAACTATATTCGTAAGAAAAACGCGGCTTTGAAAAACTGTGCTAAATAACAAGTGACACGAGGAAAACTCATGAAGATACCCTATCTATTAGCTTTGTTGGTCTTGATAAGTCAGCTGCCTTTACGAGCAGAGAATACTGATGATATAAAACGTTTTTCAAAAAGTTCACCAGCAGATGCTGGTGTTATTAACAAAGAGCGTATTCTCTATTGGTTAGAAAAAAGAGGTGAATTGTCAATAAACGCCACTGACCAACAAAAAAAGCAAGCACTGTCTAACTATCTGATAAAAAAGTCATTTCAACCTAAATTTTTGCCTCAGGCCTTATCAAAAAAAGTGGTAGCCGCTGAACGTTTTAGTAGTGGAGAACGCCGTGAAAAGATGGGCTTCAATAGTCAATTGAAAAAAACGCAAATAGCCCATTATTTATTACAAGAAACAGCGGATACTGACGTTGAAACCACGGTTAATATTTTAGCGATACTGATCGATTTTAATGATTTAAAGCATAACGATAATGGTTTGTCAGCGAATGATACCGATATGTTTTATGAGAATTATTCGCCTGCTCATTATAATGAGCTCTTATTTTCTACGAGTGGATTTGATGGTCCATCAGGACAAAATATTGAATCGGCTTATCAATATTATCAACATGAGTCTGGTCAGAAATTCTTTTTTACCGGCCAAGTTAAGGGCTGGGTGACTGCAGAGAATAATGCCAGTTATTATGGTAGTAACGACGAAGAAACCGAAAATGATCAAAATGTTAAGGCGCTTGTTGTTGAAGCAGTTACACAACTTGTTGCTAATGGTTTAGATTTATCCCCTTACGACAAAACTGATTTATTTGATTTTGACGGAGACGGAAATGTTAATGAACCTGACGGTATTATTGATCATATTATGCTTTTCCATGCGAGTATCGGTGAGGAAGCCGGTGGTGGTAATTTAGCCGAAGATGCTATTTGGTCACATCGAAGTTTTGTGCTCAATGATGCGGGTGATCAACCAGCCACTATTCCTGGCTCTGAGATAAAAGCGTTTGGTTATACCATTAATCCGATTGATGCGGCTCCGGGCGTTGTTGTCCATGAATTTGGTCATGATTTAGGTTTACTTGACGAATATGATATCGATAGTAGTGATATTGGGGCGCCTGTTTCAGAATGGTCAGTTATGGCTTCTGGTACTTGGCTGGGCTCTCCAGCAGGAACTCGCCCATCTGCTTTTAGTCCTTTGGCCCGTGATTATCTACAGGAGCGTTATCAAGGCAACTGGATAACTCAACGGCAAGTTGATTTTGCGACATTAAACAATGAGAGTATCTCCTTGGTTAGTACGGTTGATCATACTGCGGTTAACCAGATTAAGGTGAACTTACCGCCCTCTGTATTAGATTTTCCAGCTGCTTACGCGGGAGAATATCAATTTTATTCTAATAAGGGTGATATGTTGGAAAACAGTATGTCGTTCTCAGTCGACCTGCCAGCAGGTACCCCGACATTGTCGATGAAAGCGCGCTGGGAAATAGAACAAGACTATGATTACCTGCAGGTATTAGTAAACAACACCGTAATTAAGGGAAATTACAGCCAAAATAGCAATCCATATTACCCCAGTATAGGTGAATATATCAGCGGAAATTCAGCGGATATTGCCAATGCAGAAGGTGATTTAAAATGGACTGATTTAACCTTTGATCTTGCTAGCTTTGCTGGACAAAGTGTTGTCATTAAAATTAATTATGTTACCGATCAAGCGGAAGGGGGTTATGGCTTTGTCGCAGATGAAATAAAAGTATTCAATGGTGCGAGTGAGATCTTTGCTATCGATGGCGAAGTAGAAAATCAAGCTACACTTGCGGGCTTTAGCCGTTTAGCTGATAAAATTGCCGGTTTACCCCATTACTATTATGTTCAATTACGCAGTCATACCAGTGTTGATAGCCGCTTAAAAAATATTGGCTACGATGCGGGTGTTTTACTTTGGTATCGTAATGAAAATATTGCTGACAATAAGGTAGATGAACATGCTGGCCAGTTATTTATCGGTGTGGTTGATGCTGATCAAAACTTAGTAAAGGCGTCTAATGGCAGTAACAGAAATTCGGCATATCAGATACACGACGCGGCATTTAGTTTATACGACCAACAACCTTTTAACGGTGATGTGCATAATGTTGCAAAGAGTTTCTTTAGCGATTCCAATGATTACTCTTCGCCAAGTCAACCTGAGTCTGGTGTTATCCTACCCAAACTCGATTTTAGCATGAAGGTCGACTTGCAAAGCTCTGATAGTACTTCGGCAACCGTAACACTTTCAAGCTCCTCGGAAGCGTCCGATTTAAGCGTTTCATTTTCTCATTCAGCTAATGATTTAGTGGTGACCTTTACTTCAAGTCCAGTCGGGGGGGATTCACAATATAGTTATGCTTGGGATTTTGATGATAATAGTACCAGTAACATACAAAACCCTAATCACACTTTTACTCAGGCTGGTACCTATAGTGTTGAATTAACGGTAATGGATAGCACAGGCCTTAGCGTTAAAACGACCAGAAGCATCACGGTTAGTAAAGCACCTGCTGTTGTTGTTACCGCACCAGCAAAAGTGAAAACCTCAGGTGGAGGAGCAATAAGCTTTGGTTTATTGTTGAGCTTGTATTTATTGAGAATAATAAGAAAGTAATTTGCGCTTTCGTCTTGGCTTAGCTGTTTTATTTCTATATAAAGCAGCTTAAGCATTGGTAAAGTATTCGCGATCTCCCATCCAACGCTGAATAATCGCTTGGGCATTTTGTGGGTGTTTTTTCCAAATAAGATAAGCATGTTGCTGTACTTCTGGAATTAAATGCGCATCTCTGAGCAAGTCTGCTATTTTTAGATCGGCGAGACCCGTTTGCTTGGTACCTAAAAATTCACCTGGACCTCGTATTTCTAAGTCTTTTTGTGCGATAACAAAGCCGTCATTACTTTCACGTAATACCGCTAAGCGTTTGGTTGCGGTTTTAGAGAGTGGGCTTTTATACATTAAGACACAATGTGAAGCGACTGTACCTCTTCCTACACGACCACGTAGCTGATGGAGTTGCGCTAAGCCTAACCGTTCAGGGTTTTCAATGACCATTAAGCTGGAATTGGGGACATCAACACCGACCTCAATAACGGTTGTCGCCACCAATAAGTCTAGTTCGCCTTTTTTAAACGTTTCCATTACTGACTGTTTTTCAGCGGCTTTCATTCTTCCGTGTATCAAACCAATTTTTAATTCTGCTAGTTGCTCTTGTAAATACACCGCCGTATCTTCTGCTGCTTGGCATTGTAATACTTCAGACTCTTCAATTAATGTACACACCCAATAAGCTTGTCGATTGTCTTCTACACAGCCTTTTCGAATGCGTTCAACTACATCTTCACGGCGTGTGTCAGGTAAGGCGATGGTATTTATCGGGGTTCTTCCTGGGGGAAGTTCATCAATAATAGAGGTGTCTAAATCGGCATAGGCAGTCATGGCTAACGTGCGAGGGATCGGAGTTGCTGTCATAATCAATTGATGCGGATAATTACCCTCAAAAGCGCCTTTCTCGCGTAGTGATAAACGCTGATGTACACCAAAGCGATGTTGTTCATCAATAATAATCAGTGTTAAATTATGAAAGATAACTTTATCTTGAAATAAAGCATGGGTACCAACAATCATCTGCATACTACCATTTTCGATATGCTCTAGTGCGCTACGTCTTGCTTTTGCCTTCGTTTTTCCAGCTAGCCAGCCGACGCTGATATCAAGCGGTTCAAACCAGTTTTTAAAATTAAGGGCATGTTGTTCTGCCAATATTTCTGTTGGCGCCATTAAGGCAACCTGAAAGCCTTTACTGATAGCGGTGAGTGCTGCAAGTGCCGCTACTAAGGTTTTTCCTGAACCCACATCACCTTGTACTAAGCGCATCATTGGCTGAGTTTTCATCAGGTCCTGACGAATTTCTTTTACCACTCTCACTTGAGCATTGGTGGGTGAAAAAGGTAATGAGGCTAAAAATTTATCACTGAGTACTTGATCATCGATTAAAGAGATTGAACGATGAGCATCACTAGACTGGCGTAATTTCAGCATACTTAAATTATGCGCCAATAATTCTTCTTTTATTAATCGCAACTGTGCTGGATGCTTACCCTCTTCCAGTTGTATCACTGAAGTTTCAGGGGGTGGACGATGAATAAGCGCCAAAGCTTGCGCAAGAGAATAATTTTGCAAATTAAACTCATCAGGTAATAACTCTTCAACTTGGCCTCGTTCTAATCTAATTAACGCTTGCTCGGTTAAGTTACGTAAAGTTATTTGCCGTAAGCCTTCAGTTGTTGGGTAAACGGGGGTTAGTGTTTCTTCTACCTCGGTTAAAGGCTGGTCTTCATCAAGGGATTTATACTCAGGATGAATTATTTCAAAACCACGAGCGCCACGTTTAATTTCACCATAACAGCGAATGTTCAGCCCTAATGCTAAGCTATTTTTTTGTGCAGCGCTAAAGCGAAAAAAACGTAAGGTGACTGTTCCTGAAGTATCTTGAACGGTAACCAGTAACATACGTCCCTTGCCATTAATGATTTGGCTACCAGTGATTTCACCAATAATATTAGTGAAAACACCAGGAAAGCAGTCTCGTATTGCGGTAACACGAGTCCGGTCTTCATAACGATTGGGTAAATGAAAAAGTAAATCTTGTAGTGAGCGCAAGCCAACTTTTTCAAGTTTTTCTGCCATGCTTGGACCAACACCTTTTAAGCTGGTGATGGCTATTTGTGCGAGTTTGGCTAGCCCTTTTGACACTAAGTTATTGTCCTTTTATCATATAGTCAAATCACCTAAATGGCATATTTAAGGGCTTAGCTATAAAATTTCAGCAATGCTGTCGATTAATTATCTAATGCTTTCCAAGCCGCTTGAGTCATTTGCATCTGTTCCCACCATGGTTCAGAGGCAATGATTTGTCCCTCTTCATCAATCACAGGATAAGGTAAGCCCTTACGTTTACATGCTTCAGCAAAAATAGGATGTCCACCTTCAAATAAGAAACGCTGACGGCGATTATCATCAATTCGAGCAGTGTCATACATTCCAGCTAATTGACGTTGACGTTGTGCTTCATACAAAACCACAGACGAAGCGACAGAAACGTTTAACGATTGCACCATGCCAACCATGGGAATAACAATATCTTGATCGGCCATTGCAAGTGCAATATCTGAAGCACCAAACTTTTCTTGGCCTAAAATAATAGCCGTTGGTTTGGTGTAATCGATCTCACGAAAATCTACAGCGCTATCAGAAAGGTTGGTCACTAAAATTTGCATGCCTTGCTTTTTTAATTCATCAATAGCATCTTTAGTTGTCGTGTAGTTGTGCACATCAATCCAGTTTTGACTACCCGCAGCACTGCCGCCACGTACTTCCATTTCATCACTTTTCCAGATGGCATGTACATCACTAACGCCAACAGCATCGGCGGTGCGAACAACCGCGGCAAGGTTATGTGACTTATGAACACCTTCCATACAAACAGTTAAATCTGGTTGGCGTTTATCGAGCATCGCGTTTATTCTTTTTAATCTTTCAGGAGTCATTACACTTCACATCTACACTTTATGGTTCATCATCTAAAAAGCGCTAAACAAATCTGTATACGAGATTGCTTATCTATTTTTGACAACTTGCTCTTAAATTTAATGGTTAGGTGCAACCGTTAAATTTAAGGGGGAGAATATACTTTATAGTTAACAACGAAAATTAGCCGACGTTAGGTAATTCCATCACGCCATCTATTTCAATTAATACGTCTTTGGGTAAACGAGAAACTTGTACCGCAGCGCGTGCTGGGTAGGGTTGCTGAAAATATTGGCTCATTACTTCGTTTACTGTTGCGAAGTTGGCGAGATCCATCATGAAAATGTTTACCTTCACCATATCGTTAATATTACCGCCTGCTGCTTCACATACCGCAACTAAGTTCTTAAATACCTGATTAGTTTGTTCGGTAAAGTCTTCAGAAACAACAGTCATTGTCTCTGGAATAAGAGGGATCTGGCCTGAAAGGTAAACGGTATTATTAACTTTTACCGCTTGGCTGTATGTGCCGATTGCACTGGGTGCGTTATCTGTACTGATAATTGTTTTCATAGTATTTCCTACATAGTAATTTTGTTAAAGATGATTGACTACTTATTGCGCACAACACGCTGAACATCAATCATCACTTTTATTTTTCGAATAATATCGGCTAAATGAACGCGGTCTCGACAGGTTATTTCCATGTCAATCGCATATAGTCCCGAGTCTTTTTCACCAGAATTTAACGCATGAACATTGGATTCACATTTAGCAATAACATTGGTCAATGCGGCGAGTGCACCTTGATGATTCATTATTTCAATACGTAATTTTGCAATGAAGTCTCGGTTAATGTCACTGTCCCATTTTACTGGAAATAAGCTACCTTGTTCATGGTTTTTAATGTTACGACAACCTTGTTGATGCACCATTAAACCTTTACCAGGACTCAAGTAAGCTAATATAGCGTCTCCTGGAATAGGACGGCAACATTTTCCGTAACTGACCAACATACCTTCGCTGCCTTTTATTGGCATTTTGGTTTTACTGTTTGGATCAGCGAAGCCACTTTCTGCACTATCTATAGTAAATTCATCGGTTAATCGTCTAGCAATACCTATGCTTAACGCATTACCTAAGCCAATATTGACGAGTAGACCATCAAGACTGGTATTACCGGTCTCTTTAACAACCTGATCAATTTTTGCTTGGTCAATATCTTCGATATGGACTTTACCTAAGGCATGACTTAATAAACGTCGTCCTAAACCATAAGATTCTGTTTGCTCTTGTGAACGTAAATAAGTACGAATTTGTAAGCGTGCTTTAGCAGTAACAACAAAGTTTAACCAAGTGGCATTCGGTCGAGCAGCAGAAGACGTAATAACCTCAATGGTTTGCCCTGAATCAATAGCTCGACTTAGTGGATAAGGTTTACGATCGACCTTAACCCCGACACATGAATTACCAACATCAGTGTGTACAGCATAAGCAAAATCGACAGCAGTTGCGCCCATGGGTAATTCAATAATGCGTCCATCTGGGGTAAAGACATAAATTTCTTCAGGAAATAAGTCTGACTTTACGTTCTCAATAAATTCAAATGAACTACCAGCACTTTGTTGCAATTCTAATAAACTTTGCATCCAACGACGAGCTTTCATTTGAGCTGTGGTGCCACTCTTATCGCCGTCTTGTTTGTACAACCAGTGAGCGGCTACTCCTTTGTCTGCCATTTGATCCATATCTTGTGTACGAATTTGAATTTCAACAGGGATGCCATGTGGACCAATCAATGAAGTATGCAGCGATTGATAACCATTTGTTTTGGGAATAGCGATATAATCTTTAAAGCGGCTTTCAATCGGTTTAAATAAGTTATGCACAGCGCCAAGTGTTCGGTAACAATTATCGATCTTATTCTCTACGATGACACGAAAAGCGTAAATATCCATAACTTCATTGAACATTAATTCTTTATTGAGCATTTTACGATAGATAGAATAAAGGTGCTTTTCTCGGCCAATAACTTGCGCTTCAATCCCACTTTCTTTAAGACGAGCCGCAATTTCTTCTTGAATGTTATTAATAATTTCTTTGCGATTACCACGGGCTTTTTTTACCGCTGACTTTAACGCACGTGCGCGCATCGGGTAAAGGGCTTCAAAACCTAAAACTTCTAATTCACTTTTAATATCGTGAATACCCAAACGGTTAGCAATGGGGGCGTAAATTTCTAATGTTTCACGGGCAATACGTCGACGTTTATCTGGACGTAAAGATTCGAGCGTGCGCATGTTGTGCGTGCGGTCGGCAAGTTTAATCAGAATTACGCGTATGTCTTGCACCATGGCAAGTATCATTTTACGGAAGTTTTCCGCTTGCATCTCTTCTTTGTTATCAAACTTTAATTTATCAAGCTTACTGACACCTTCAACTAATTCAGCAACGGTATAGCCAAATAATTCGGCTAATTCGTCTTTAGTTACCGGAGTATCCTCAATAACATCATGGAGTAATGCCGCCATTAAGGTTTCATGGTCAAGGTGCATTTTTGCTAGGTTTAAAGCAACGGCTACCGGATGAGTAATATAAGGCTCACCGCTTGAACGCATTTGTCCTTCATGCGCTTCACGCGCAACAAGGTAAGCTTGCTTTAATAAGTCAATTTGTACTTTAGAAAGATAGCTTGAAACAAGTTCTTTTAATGGTTCAAAAAGGTACACGCATTGAATCCTTGATGATTAAGCTGAACGGTCTTATTCCGCCAGTCAAAGCTTTAAGTCAGCATAACACAATACGTTATTCGTTAAATACTGACAATAAAAAACGCGTATCATGAACAATGATTACGCGTTTAGTTTATATCTCCTCGCTATAAGGCGACAAAAGATTTTATAGCTGTGGCTGAGCGCCACCAACAATGGCTGCAACAGCAGCAAGTTCTGCAGAGTCTTGCTGAACTTGTTCATGACGGTCGCTATTGTTCATTACTTCAGTAGTGATTAAACCGGCTTCAATTTCACGTAAAGCTATAACGGTAGGCTTGTCATTTTCAGGGTCAACTAAAGGATCTTTACCACCTGTGGCAATTTGACGAGCACGACGTGATGCGATTAACACCAAGTCAAAACGATTGCCTACTTTTTCTACAGCACCTTCAACAGTTACGCGAGCCATTTGGTCACTCCAACTTAAAATTTATAAAATAGTGCCGTAGTTTACTGAGCTACAGGCGATTAAGCAAGGTATATACCTATACTAGGTGAAAATACAGTAGAAATATTAGTCTTTTAATAATTCATCGAACATCAATTGATGCGTTATCGCTTGTTGCTGACATTTTAGGCGTTGGTTATTAACGATGGTGGTTAAGTCGCTCAGCGCCTGAGTAAAGTCGTTATTAACAATAATGTAGTCAAACTCAGTGTAGTGCGAGCATTCTGCTTTTGCTTGTGCCATACGAGATTTAATGGTGGCATCGCTATCTTGTCCGCGCTTTTTTAAACGGTTTTCAAGTTCTGCTTTTGAAGGCGGACTAATAAAAATTGTGGTGACACTGGGTTGTTTTATCCGTACTTGCTTGGCGCCTTGCCAATCGATATCCAGAAAAACATCAATACCTTGTGCAAGTTGTTTATCTATCGCAGATGCTGAGGTGCCATAATAGTTACCAAAAACTTCAGCATACTCATAAAACTCATTTTGTTTAATTTGCTTTTGAAATTGCTCAACATTAATAAAATGGTAATGTTCAGCGTTATTTTCACCCGGACGGGGTGCTCGTGTGGTGTGAGAAACCGACACTTGCATCGGTCTGGCCGACTCTTGAGATAATAAGGCTTTAATTAAACTAGATTTTCCTGCGCCGCTAGGTGCGGAAAGAATAAATAAATTACCGGGAGTTGTCACAATATTGCCTTATAAAAGAGGTGAAAAATAAATAATGTTTATTATAACGAATTGATGGGGTATTTCATCTCTAAACTTGCTTACCGATAGCAAGAGCAGCATTGTTAATAAAAAAGCCAGCTTTTTAGCTGGCTTTATATTTTCATTAACAGGTCAGTTGATTAAACCAAAAGGTTTAACTTTCCCAGTTTAAGATAACTTTACCAGAAAGGCCTGAACGCATGGTATCAAAGCCTTTTTGAAAATCATCAATATCAAAATGATGAGTAATAATCGGTGATAAGTCTAAACCTGACTGAATTAAGCTCGCCATTTTGTACCAAGTTTCGAACATTTCACGACCGTAAATACCTTTAATTGTTAAGCCTTTAAAAATAACTTGGCTCCAATCAATGGCCATATCTTGACCAGGAATACCGAGCATAGCGATTTTACCGCCGTTATTCATGTTTTCTAACATAGCCGTAAAGGCCATAGGTACGCCCGACATTTCCATGCCAACGTCAAAGCCTTCAGTCATCCCTAGTTCGGTCATCACATCAGTTAAACTTTCTTTACTGACATTAACTGCTCGAGTGGCGCCCATTTTTCGGGCCAAATCCAAGCGATATTCATTAATGTCAGTAATAACAACATGGCGCGCACCGACATGTTTAGCAACAGCTGCTGCCATAATGCCAATAGGACCTGCGCCAGTAATAAGTACATCTTCACCGACCAAGTCAAAAGACAAAGCCGTATGAACAGCATTGCCAAAAGGGTCGAATATCGCAGCTAAATCGTCAGATATTTCATCGGGTAATTTAAACGCATTATAAGCAGGGATCACTAAATATTCAGCAAATGAGCCTTCTCGGTTAACACCGACACCGACAGTATTTCGGCATAAATGTGTACGACCACCGCGACAATTTCGGCAATGACCACAGGTGATATGGCCTTCGCCAGACACCCGGTCACCTAAAGTAAATCCTTTGACTTCTTGACCAATACCGACCACTTCGCCGGCATACTCATGCCCGACCACCATAGGAACGGGAATGGTTTTTTGTGCCCATTCGTCCCAGTTGTAAATATGAATGTCGGTGCCACAAATAGCGGTTTTTTTAATTTTAATTAATAAATCATTATGACCCAGTTGTGGTTTTTTACTCTCAGTCATCCAAATGCCGGGTTCGGCTTTTAACTTTGCTAATGCTTTCATGGTATTTCCTTTAATCCTAACCTTAACCGATAATGTTCATTGCTTTGCCAATACGAATAAAGGCAGAGATGGCTTTATCAAGTTGCTCTTGGGTATGAGCGGCTGAGATTTGAGTTCGAATACGTGCTTGCCCTTTAGGAACGACTGGGAATGAAAAGCCAATCACGTAGATACCTTCCGCTAATAAGCGGCTCGCCATTTCGCTGGCTACTTTTGCGTCGCCTAACATCACTGGGATAATCGCGTGATCAGCGCCCGCACAGGTAAAACCTGCAGCTTCCATGTTCGTGCGAAAGTAATGGGCATTATCTTTTAATGTTTTACGTAATTTGCCGCCTTCGGCTAATAAATCAATCACGGTGATTGACGCATTAACAATAGCGGGTGCTAACGAATTAGAAAATAAGTAAGGGCGTGAACGTTGACGTAACCATTCAATCGTTTCTTTTTTACCTGAGGTGTAACCACCTGAAGCGCCACCCATAGCCTTACCTAGTGTGCCGGTTATAATATCAACACGGCCCATTACATCACAATACTCGTGGCTACCTCGGCCTTCTTCACCGACAAAACCGACAGCGTGTGAGTCATCAACCATCACTAAAGCATTATATTTATCAGCTAAATCACACACTGCTTTTAAGTTAGCGATAACGCCGTCCATCGAAAATACGCCATCGGTAGCAATTAATTTAAAACGTGCACCTGCGGCATCAGCTGCAATGAGTTGTTGCTCTAAATCGCTGGCGTCATTGTTAGCGTAACGGTAACGTTTTGCTTTACATAAACGCACACCATCAATAATTGAAGCATGGTTTAATGAGTCACTGATAATCGCATCTTCGGCGCCCAATAAGGTTTCAAATAAACCGGCATTAGCATCAAAACATGAAGAGTAAAGAATAGTATCTTCCATGCCTAAAAAGTGACTTAATTTTGCTTCAAGTGTTTTGTGAATGTTTTGGGTACCACAAATAAAGCGTACCGATGCCATACCAAAACCATGCTCGTCTAAGCCTGCTTTTGCTGCAGCGATAAGCTCAGGATGATTGGCCAAACCTAAGTAATTGTTAGCACAAAAGTTGACTACCGCTTCACCACTAGCTACGGCAATGTTCGGTTGTTGTGCTGTGGTAATAACACGTTCGGCTTTATATAAACCGTCTTCTTTAACTTGCTCAATTTGATCATTTAAATGTGCATAAAAACTTGCGTTGTTTGAAGAGTCGTTCACAACAATTCCTTATTAATAGGTTTGGATAATACTAGTATTATTATCCTAGATGAAGATTGAAAAAAGTGACACTAGTTAATTTTATGGTTATTTGATTAGTTAAATTGACATGTGACACTATCAAATTGACTATTGTTAGTGTCTAATTGGTTTTTTGAATGGTTAACGGGTATAAATGATGATTACAGAAAAAGATGAAGAGCTACTCGCTATTTTACGATGCAACGCCCGAGCAAGCGTTTCTGACATTGCTAGAGCGACTGGTGTATCTCGCACAGCGATACAAAATCGTTTAACTAAATTAGAAAATAGTGGTGTGATAAAAGCCTACAGTATTGTTTTAGGCAGTGAATATAGTAATCAGTTGATTTCGGCGAATGTATCACTAAAAGTAAATCCTAATCTTAGGCGAAATA
Organism: Colwellia sp. BRX10-4; assembly: GCF_014077465.1. Lineage (NCBI taxonomy): Bacteria > Pseudomonadati > Pseudomonadota > Gammaproteobacteria > Alteromonadales > Colwelliaceae > Colwellia > Colwellia sp. BRX10-4. The sequence continues at coordinate 84,742 of NZ_JACGVZ010000005.1, read as the reverse complement.
TTTGTATCGCGTTAAGAAAAATACACAATATTAGTCATATATACTCTATTAGCGGTCAATATGATTTGTTAGCGACCATTCAGGCACAAACATTAAAAAAGTTAAATGAAATTCTTAATATAGTTTGTTCGCTAGAAGGGGTCGAACGGACAAATTCTTCTATTATTCTCGATACTGTTTTCGAAAAATAAAGCGTATTTACTGATCAGTTCAAAGTGGTGTTTAGCCATGAAGTCAGGTTAATTGCTAGGTACTTATTGCGGCGCAATAAGTTATGCCCTTGGTCAACGCCCTGAAAAACTTGGCTGGTTGAGTGACGGTCGCCATTCCATGAAAATAGCTCTTGGGCGGTTAAAAAGCTATCGGCATGATCTGCTGAACTGACGAAGTAAGCAGGAATATCAATTAAGTTTTTATAATGCTCTTTTTCTATATGATCCATAATAGGCGAAAGTATAACAAAGCTATTAATGCGAATCTTTTCTGCTAAGCGTACCGCTTCATTGACTGAGCAACCGCTGGCAACAAGAGAGATAGGTTGTTGCTCGCCAATTTTATTGCGTAAATAATTATAAGCTGCCAGAACATCTTTTTCCCAATAGGAGGTCAGCATGGCAACTTCAGCTTGGTAGCTAACAATGTCTTTTACTTGGTATTTTATCGTTTGGTGAGAAAAATCTTCAGATTCGCTTGCGCCATAGCCTCTAAAATCAATGGCTAATGCATTAATACCTTGCTCGGCTAGTAATTCACCCAGTACATTATAGCTTTCGCTACTGTGGGAGCAGTCATGGAGTAATAATACGCCGCCACCAAGCGTGTCTCCGAGATAATAATTAGCCGATAAAACAAAATCGTCGTCAGCGTGAAACGTTACTTTTTGTGGCATATCTTTTTTATTTACTTGGCTAACATCTACTTGATTATATGTCGGTTCTTCATATTCTTGTGCGGATAATAAAGGGGCTAGTAGTATAAAGCTAACCATAACGAAGCCATGGTTGAATATGTTCTTGATGAAATGAAATTTGCTCATTTTCCTGCGCTACTATTTTAGTTCCTTTAATATCACGACGATAACAAACTCCATCGACTTTGGGTATTTTTATTGTTTGCTTTAGTCGCTATACTGCGTTTATCAACAACTAAAGAGTTTTTTCTGTGCGTTATCAATTATCTTTAATGTTATATCGACTTGTTTTTCTTTGCTTACTCCCGATCGTTTGGTTGTTACTTCAGTTTCGCTCAATAAAACAAAAAGCTTATCGGCAGCGTATCAGCGAACGCTTAGGGTTTTTACCTCGAGAATTTAAAGCAGGTGGCATTATCGTTCATGCGGCGAGTGTCGGTGAAGTTATTGCCCTAAAGAGTTTTATTAGCCAACTGCTGGAAACAAAACCTCATCGTGTTGTTACTGTTACTACTTTTACTCCAACGGGTTCAGAGCAAGTTAAAAAATTGTTTGGGGAACGTGTTCAACATTGTTATTTACCCTTAGACAGTACCTTTTGTGTGGCAGCATTTTTGAATAAATTGAAACCAAAGGCGATAGTTTTTATGGAAACTGAGTTGTGGCCAAACTTAATCGCGCAAAGTGCAGATCAAGGAATAAAATTGTTGTTGATTAATGGCCGCTTATCACAAAAATCGATGAACAATTATCGCAAGCTAGCTTGGTTAATCACACCGACAATTAACCGTTTTGATAAAGTGTTATGTCAAAGCCAAGTGAACTATGAGCACTTTTTAGCCTTAGGTGCCGATGCTGCTCGCTGCAAGGTTTCTGGAAATGTGAAGTTTGACATCAGTGTTAATCAAACAATAAAAGATAAACAGCAAGAGCTGGCTGAATTTGTGGTCACCGAACGATTAATCTGGGTTGTTGCCAGTACTCATAAAGGCGATGAAAGCATTGCGTTAAATGCGTTTGCTGAATTACTGAAAAGCTTGCCACAACTATTACTCATTATTGTACCGCGTCATCCCGAGCGCTTTAATGATGTTGCATCATTATGTGTAGCGCAAGGTTATAATATTGCCCGGCGCAGCACCCAAGAAAAAGTAACTCGTGATAAACAAGTTTGGTTACTCGATAGTTTAGGGGAGTTGTTACCAACGTGTGCTTTAGCTAGCGTTGTGACTATGGGGGGCAGTTTTTCTGATATTGGTGGGCATAATCCACTTGAACCTGCGCTATTTAAAAAACCGATTGTTGTTGGCCCTAATATGAGTAATTTTGTTGAGGTTATGCAGCAACTCGTTGCTGAAAAAGGCATTGTTGAGCTCACTGACCAAGACAATGCGAAGATGACTGATGAGCTAAGTAAAGTCATTGCTGATATTTTTTTATCAGAAAAAACGCAGCAAACATTGGGAGAAAATGCTTACCGCGTGGTAACACAAAACCAAGGGGCTAGTGCCCGAAGTGTAAAACAATTATTGACGTTACTTTAGTTTAATTAAGTTGTGCTTCAAATGTTAAAAAGACACTGCCCATTTGCTGGTCAGCTAAAGGAGAGTTTGGTGTGTCTTCTTTGTGCTCAGCAACTAATAAATATCGACCTGCCGCGCTCGGTGTGAAGTTGATTTCACCTTTTTCATTTGAGAGCAAAGTTAATGTTTGCGGGTTATTGCGGTAACGTGCGCCGTCGGCGGTAATTTCTACGGCAACATCTTTTTGTGCCTTACCATTAAATAAAAATTTGAAAGTCACCTTTTCATTTTCAGCAATATCTGATGGATGAGTAACCGGTAGCAATTCTAATAATTTACCCTCGGTTTTAAAGTTATCACTTGGTGCATTTAAAGTGACATAACTCTCTATTCTTGCATAACGATAAGTGGTTTTGATCGCTATAGCTTCGGTCGGTAATTTGCCAGCTAATTCTGTCTTATTGGCTGATAATCTTTTATGCTCTCCGTCGATAGTATAAGAGGTAATAAAGCTAGCCTCACTGTTATTGGTTATTTTATAGGTCCCAGAATCTTTTAAGAAGTAATCCGCGACACTTTTTCGATGACCTTTATAGCTTGATGAAGCCCTTGATGGCTTGCCATTAGGGGTAATAATTCTCACTAAATCTGTACCCATAGCTTTATCAACATTAAAAGTTTCATTTGATGCGGTTATATCAACCATGATCCATTCGCCTTGTTCCGCAGACAAATTAAAGTGGCTTGGTAAAACCCAGCGAGAATGAGCGAAAGCTTGTGTACTAATGGCACAAGTTAAGGTGAACGCGATTATTTTTTTTAAAGTCATTTTATATTCCAAGTCTAGTGTTTACGTTTTGAGTTAAGGGATTGAATACGTTTATTTTGGTAGCACAGTGAATTGTATTTCATCAGTTTCATGGCTTGCCGCTAAAGTAAATGTTGATTTTATGTTATTTAATACAAATGGTTGGCGTAAAATGACCCGTCCACCATTTTCTCTGACCACTTCAATAAATAACGTATATTGTCCTTTTATGAGTGATTTTTTCTGATCATCTTCAGCCAAGAAAGTCAGAGGATACTTGCCTGCTGCACGAGTAGCAGAAGTTATGCCGTCAACAAAGTCAGCATCTTTTTTGCCGACCTTACGCCACCAGCGTCGAATGTCCTTTAACCATTTAGTTTTTTCTCGCCAAAGTAATAAGGTACGTACTGGTTTTCCTTGTGAGTTTTCAATCCAGCTCGCAACATAGGGCGGATGATACTCGCCAAGTTGCTGTTTTAATGTCAGTTCAAGCTCTAATTGTGCTGGTGCTGGTGCTGAGTTGTTTGGATTGGCAATGGCATTAAAATTTATCAAGCTTAATAAAATAAGTGATAACCCGATTTTTTTTATCTTCATATAAGTTCCTTTTGTGCTCATACAAGCAGAGATCGTTAATAATGCTAATTGATTTAAACCCACCAGATAGCGGTGAAAATCATGGCGACAGTCACGGTTAAACTCAGCGTTAAAGTACGATTAAATCGTCTTTGTGGCATGGCTAAAATAAAACCACTTAGGGCAAACAGGATACAAAGTAAACTGGTTATATCAATAATCCACCCCCAAAAAATACTGGTATTTCTTCCCTTATGTAAATCGTTCATTAGCGCCCACCAACCGTAGTCAGTTTCTTCAAAAAACAACTCTCCACTGACTAAATCGAGGGTAATAGCGGTATTTTTTCCTGCTCGTTTTATACTGAAAAATAATTCGTCCTGGCTACTTTCGAGAATCGTGTTATTTAACGATACCGACAATTTTTGCTCAATAGCTGTCGAGACATTAACAATTTGTAGTGGTGTTAACGGCGGATTTTTAATCATAGATAAATCAATCATTAATGCTCTTTCTACAACGTCAGCTTTGCTGTCACGAAACCATTCAGGATGATTGAGGGTAATGCCGGTTACTGAAAAAAAGAGCAGTAAGCTCAACAATGTCATCGACACATAGACATGAATCAGGCGAGAAAAATTTAAGGTACTTTTATTTATTTGCATAACAGGTATCAGGGTCTTTAATTTATTAATGAGCAACAAATAACTATTTGTTGCTCATTATTTTTAGTCAATTTAGAATGATATCTGTGCGGCTAATCGGTAGCTAATTCCGTCTCCTGCGGTAACGCTAGATATACCACCACCAGCAAGGTATTCAGTATCGAGCAAGTTTTGTATGTTGCAGCGGAAATCAACACCTTGGCCACTTATTGTGGTCTTATAGGTTGCTCCAATATCGATACGGGTATAAGCATCTTTGGAAATCGTGTTATCGCTATTGGCAAAACGTTCACCTTGATAAAATGCACCCGCATTAAGAGCAAGTTGGTCCGTTAATTCATAACGAGACCAAATTGATGCTGACCACTCTGGAGCGTCAACAGGGGTTTTTCCTTGATAATTTTCATCTTTGTCGTATTTTGCGGCTAAGTTCATTAAGGATGCCATAACAAAGAGCTTATCGTTTATTGCGCCTTGTGCAGCAACTTCGAAACCTTTGTGGCGCTGCTCACCTGCCTGTTCAGTTTGCGTATCAAAATTAGGATCGCCGTTGATTGTTTCAGTGATTAACTTGCCTGTTTTGGTAATATCAAAAATAGCGGTCGTTACTAATAAACGTTCATCAAATAATTGCCACTTAGAGCCAATTTCAAGTTGTTTAGATGTCATGGCCTCGAGCTTCATGCCGTGATTAATATCTCGATCGTTTTCTAGTGTTTCGCTGCTCTGGGGTTCAAACCCTTCTGAATAACTCGCGTAGAAAGTGGTTTGGGCATCAGGATGAAATAAAAGCCCAGCTTTAGGTAAGAACGACTCATTGTTCGCACCTTCTTTACTTTGCTTGTCGTAACGTCCTCCGACCGATATTTGCCATTGATCATTTAAGGTGATTAAGTCTTGTAAATAAATGCCATAGTAATCATATGCACTGGTGTAAAGTGAATCGTCAGTTGTGTAGCTGATATCAGGTCGTGTTGGCTCTTCTTGGTCGCTAGAGTAGTCAATTGACTCGCCATTTACTTTACGTTGTCCGTAGTAATAGTCTAAAGAATTAGCGCCAATTAATAATTGATGATCGAGACCGGCGAGGGTAAATTCTCCAGTAAAATCGATAAAAGCAGTTTTAAACTGCCAGTCATCAAAACGGTCATAGGGTTTAGAGGTGTAGCTGTCGCCCTCTAAAAAAATTGTGGGTTTTTTAGGAGAAGATTCAAATCGTTGACGTTTAAAGCTTTGTTCATTGTAGCCGAGTGCAACCTGCCACTGATTATTTAATGCATAGTTGATATCAACACCAATATTTTCAACAGTAATGTCAGTAAATGCCCAAGACATATCACGAATGGTTTTATCATGACCAATAACATCGCCTTTTTCATCTAACCAAGAACCTGTATCTAACCCTGCTTCATCGTCTGTTCGGTCATAATGAAGGCGCACCATGGCATCGTCTGAAATATCATAGTCAATGACTAACGCACCAAGAAAACGATCGCGCTGACGTTGTTCATTGTTTTGGTACTCATGTTGATATGTAGCATCTTGTTTAACCAGTACGCCTCTGTAACGTAATGACTCATCATCAGTTAACGAGCCACCAGCATCTAACGATAATCGGCTTGAACCTTCTTGGTCAACATCAAGACCTAGCGTAAATAATGTTTTAGCAGTTGGCTTTTTTGTCACCATATTCACTAATCCACCAGGCCCTGATTGACCATATAAAATACTTGAAGGACCTTTAATCACTTCGATATTTTCTAAGATTTCGATAGGTTGTTGATAGTGTGACCAATGTTGGTGGCCATCTCTAAGGTAGCCATTTGAAGAACTTAGTTCAAAGCCGCGTAGATTAAATACTTCACGATTACGTTGTTTAGAGCCAGCAGTTAAACTTGCGTCATTCGTTAATACTTCGCCTAATGTTGTCGCTAGTTGTTCTGTTATTACCGAGTTGGGAATAACGGTGACCGACTGAGAAGTTTCTAATAAAGAAACATTGGTCCGCATTGCGCCATGTGCTTGGTCAACTTTATAGTTATTAAAATAACTACCTTTAACTTCGATAACTTCAACAGAGTTATTATTGGTAGCGCTTTCATTGGCACTGGATGAAAAAGGCGTTAAGCCAACGAAAATTGCTAAGCAGACAGGTGAATACTTCATTGTTATTCCTAAAAGAAAATAGAGAGATAAATTACTTGGTGCGAATACTAATGATAACGATTATCATTTGCAACAAGTAAATTTGCTTTATTGTCTTTTCCCCGATAACTTTTATTCGTTTTTTTTGCTTGTTAAGTTAAATGTGTCGCAAGGATCCCTGGCATCGCTAGAATAATGCAAGGCCGTATTTTGAATTTATAGTTGATGTGAGGCAGTTTAACCATCTCTATTATTTGAGGAGAAACTCAGGGTAGTGTTCATCAAGAAGTAGGTGCAGTTTTTCTTTAACTTGGCTGAAAGTAATACCATTCATTAAATCACTACCTTTGGCGCGAATCCCCCAAGGTAGCTGATCAAGAGGCTGTCTATATTGTTCTTGGGCAGTATGTTCGTAGCAACTTACCACATAGTTTTGATATAAATATGGCCCGGTACGGCAAGGGTTACTGTGCGCGTACAAGCCAATAACGGGTGTGCCAACAGTGACTGCCATATGCGCTGGTCCAGTGTCAGGAGCTATCACCAAATGAGCTGTTTTAAGCACACCAAGTAGCTGTTTCAAATTGGTTTTGCCAACAAGATTAACAAGGTTGCATTGACTTAAACTGATAATTTCAGTGGCTAGTAATGTTTCTAGTGTGGTCGGTCCGCCACAAATAACCACTTGAAAACCTAACGCTGTTAAATAATCGGCTATTTTTGCATAACCTTCGGCATGCCAATTTCTCTCAGCTTTACTTGCTGCTGGCGAAATAACAGCAATAGGTTTATCAGATACTAACGATAGCCGCTCACTTGCCCAAAGTTCGTTTTCGTCACCAATGGGCATTTGCCAGCTAGGACTTTCGCTAGGAACACCAATAGCTTTTGCAAAACCAATAAAACCATCAAGTACATGTGGTTGATGTTGTGGCGCTATCTGATGATTGGTGAAAAGCCACTGGCCTTCTTTAGCTCGTTTGCGGTCGAAACCTATTTTTATTTTTGCTTTAATACACCAACTCGCTAAACTGGCACGCAAGGCAACTTGCATATGTAATAGCACATCAAATTTTTGATCGGTTAACTCAGTACGTAAATCCCGATAGCCTTTCAAGCCTGCTTTCTTATCAAATATGACAAATTTTACCTGTGGCAATCCTTGTAATAAGTTCGCCTCGACTTTGCCTATCACCCAAGTTATTTTTGTTTGAGGATAAAAACGTTGAATTTGTTGCACCATAGCTACGGCGTGACAAACGTCTCCGATAGCAGATAAGCGTAATAAACATAAATTTTTTGGCGCTGTTAATTGACCCAGCATAAAGGAATCACCACAATAGAGCATATAAAGTATTTGAATTGAGTCTATTATCTTGAAACAGTCAGCAATTGTAAAACCTTACCAAGAAAAAACTTACCAACAAGCTAATATTTATTGTTGCTATAACGCCAATGCAATCGATGACTTTTCTCCTGAAATGCTTAATAGTGATTTTTGGCATAAAAATAATGCCATTACCGGCAGTGCCCAAGGGCGTGGTACTACTTGGTTTGTTCAGTACGACTCTCCAGAAGTAAACACCATGGAAAAACAACAGTGGGTGTTACGTCATTATTTTCGTGGTGGTTTAATTGGCAAAATAATTAATGATAAATATTTTTTTACGGGACAAAATAGTACTCGAGCCGCCCAAGAATACCATTTATTAAATACGCTACAGGGGTTAGCACTGCCAGCGCCAAAGCCCATTGCTTTTCGGGTGATTAAGCAGGGGCTTTTTTATCAAGCTGATTTGTTATCTTCTCGAATTGAACATGCTCAAGATTTAGTGGCGGTTTTATCAAAAGCACTCTTAGCCGAGCAAGTTTGGCGAGAAGTGGGCAAGGTGATTCGTCGTTTTCATGATGCTGGCATTTATCATCATGATTTAAATAGTCACAATATCCTACTCGATGAAGAGAACAATGTTTGGTTGATTGATTTTGATCGCGGCGAACAACGAGCGGTTGCTCAATCATGGCAGCAAGCTAATATGGCAAGATTATTACGTTCTTTTGAAAAAGAAAAAGTAAAATTGCCAAACTTTAATTGGCAAAAATCAGACTGGCAACTTCTATTAGCAGGATATCTGCAGTCAAATGAGTGATTAACGGCATTAAAAATGCAAAATTTAATTGAATAATATTTTGATTTTCAACTAAACAGATGGTTTGGTGGTTAAGCGACTTCAGCGACTTCCATACAACGTTTACGGTACATGGTACGTGCTTCTAAAAACTCAGGCATTGCAGACTCAGTGATATAAGGTTGAATAATCACTAATATTTTTAAGACACCTTCATAAAAAACGGCATCAGTAATTTCAATATTTTTATTTTGAGTTTGATAAAAGCTTAACCAGAAGGTGTTCACTAAACGTAAAATACTGACAATATCAGGTAAGTCTTCATCAGCAAACTTCATCATATGAGTACTACGTAATGACAACAGCATCTCACTGACACGGGTAGCGATTGATGATTGCACATCAACATACTTTTCATGTAACAAAGGGTTTTTTGCTAACAATACCGGCAGGTTACTGTAGAAAAATCTAAACTTCATTAGTGCTTGAAAAACAGCATCCATATATAAAATGATGGTATCGAGGGGTTTTACTTCGGGTGTTACAAAAGGGACTGTATCTAATAATAGGTTACGTGCATATTCTTCGTAGATGGAAAGAATAATGTCTTCTTTATTGCGAAAATGATAATAGAGGTTACCCGGACTAATGCTTAAATGCGCTGCAATATGATTAGTTGTTACGTTGCGCTCACCTTGTTCATTGAAAAGCTCAATGCTGGCTTGAATAATTTTATCACGGGTTTTCATGTCAGTTACTTCTGTTTTTATTATTGTATTATTTTCCATCATACTATCAAAATTGAACTGACGGAAAGGCTTTTCGAGTAAATACTTTAACAAATTCGTCTTTGTAAGTTTCCATTCACTAAAAATAGCCTTTACAATGTTTTTAAGTTTATAAAGAAGATACAACTAATGACGATAAAAGCGATTTACCCAGGAACCTTCGATCCGGTCACTAACGGCCACACAGATTTAATTGAGCGTGCAAGTGCTTTGTTTTCTGAAGTTATTGTTGGTGTTGCTGCCAGCCCAAGTAAAAAGCCTCGTTTTGATTTAGCGCAGCGTGTTGCTATGATTGAAGAAGTGAGCCGGCATCTGCCCAATATCACCGTGGTTGGTTTTAGTGGCTTATTAGTCGACTTTGCTAAAAAAAATCAAGCCAAAGTACTGATCCGCGGCTTGCGCGCTGTGTCTGATTTTGATTATGAATTTCAATTAGCCAATATGAATAGACGTTTAGCCCCTGAACTTGAAAGTGTATTTTTGACACCATCAGAAGGAAATTCTTTTATTTCGTCAACCTTAGTAAAAGAAGTATCCTTGCATAATGGTGATGTGAGTCAATTTGTTCATCCTATTGTAAAAGCTGCACTCGACGATACTTAATCAGTTTGGCAGTTCGGACAGAACACCGAACTGCGATTCGATTGTCTAACTTCTTCAAGAATCGTTTGGCAGCTATTACATTGCTTGCCTGCCCGACCGTAAACTAATAATTCTTGTGCAAAATATCCTGGGCGACCATCTGCTTGAGTAAAATCTTTTAAGGTTGTGCCCCCTTGGGCAATGGCTGCAGTTAATACTTGTTTGATAATATCGGTAAGCTGATCAAAACGTGCTGCAGAAATCGTTCCGGCTAAGGCCGTTGGTAAAATACCAGCTTTAAATAATGCTTCATTTGCGTAAATATTACCGACACCGACCACAACAGGGTTTGACATTAAAAAGGTTTTTATCGGTACTTTGCGATTCTGCGCCTTAGTAAATAAATAGCCGTAAGTGAAGTCATCACTCAATGGCTCGGGTCCTAATTTACTTAATAAACCTCGCTCGTCAATATTGTCTTTAAACCATAATACCGCGCCAAAACGTCGAGGGTCATTCAAACGTAACGCTTTGCCGTGTGCGAAGACTAAATCAAAATGATCATGCTTGGCGATAGGTGTATCGGCTTCAATCACTCTAATGGTTCCTGACATGCCTAAATGCAAAACTAAGGTACCATGTGAAAACTTAATTAATAAATATTTTGAGCGGCGCTCAACAGCATGAACACTATGACCAATCATACTTTGTACTGTTTCAGGAATTGGCCAACGTAATTTTGCGTTACGTACAACAACTTGTGAAACGGTTTGCTTTAAAATATGGGGACTAATGCCTTGTCGGCAAACTTCTACTTCAGGTAATTCGGGCATAGTAGCTCTATATTGGGTTTATGGTAAATTACAGTGTTAGTGCTTGCATACGATGAACAAAAGCATCGGCAAAGCGTGTTGCTGATTGTTCATCCATATTAAAATATAATGAAGGCTCAATTAGTTCAGCCTCCATAAGAGCAAAACCCTGCTCACAACGCACAAAATCAACGCGAGCGTACAGTGGCATGCCGATTTGCGTTTTTATCGCTTTAAGGGCTTGCTCTGCATGCTTTGTTAAGCTTGCTTCCGGTGTTATTGACCTTAAACGACCGCCATGTTCTTCCTGAACGCGAAAATCATCGTCTTTTGGTGTTTTTAAAATGGCGTGACTGTAGTGGCCATTAAAATAAAACAGTGAAAATTCACCTTCATCAATAACATTTTTCATAAAGGGCTGAACTAAAAACTCACTGGCTGAAAACGCTTGTGCAAGTTGTGGATAAAATGTTTGATGATTTTCTTTTGTTAACCAAAAGGTATTATCAGCATTTGCACTAATACGAGGCTTAATGACTAATTGATCAACATTTAATTCAGTAAAATATTGATCAAGCTGTTGCGGCGTTAAATTTTTCCGCCACAATGTTTTTACAATATTTACATCAAGGCTAACTAATTCACGTAAATATTTTTTATCAATATTCCACTCAACCGTTTGTAAACTATTTTCAAGGTGAGCACTAGATTGCTCAATATCAGTTAACACCTTTAAAAATTCAGCCGCATTGTCTTGGTAATCCCATGGCGAACGAATAATAACGGCGGCATAGTCGTTCCAATTAACACTTTTATCATGCCATGACACCATATGCATTTGCCAACCTAACGCGAGTAGTGGCTGTGCAAGTAAATGGTCGTAAGCCTCAAAATTTTTAAGGTTGTCCATGGTCAGTATCGCGCAGTCTTGTATTTTATGATTAGTCATCGACATGATCTTCTTTATGGTTTTAGTGAAAGGGGAAGTTAACTGGCTAATATTTCATTAGGAATGAGCTGTGAAAATATTGCCAGCGGAAAAGCTAACCATCTTTTTTGCTGAAGATTAAAGACCAGCAATTCATTATCAGTAATAAATAAATTAAGTAATTGAGCTTGCGCTTCATCGGCTAATTCAACCGTAACCACTAACGCCATTTGGTGGTCAAGCTCGGGTGGAACAGTAACTATGTCACCTGTTATCTCATGCCAGGTGAGCATCATTTGCTCTAATGCTTGTCCTGATATTTTTGCTGGTGTTGCTCGCCAAGTTCGTCCGATGCGTTCTATCGCCACTTGCTGGTTAACCGCTAGTGATAGAATAACAGCATGTTTGGCAAACAAGGTCTGTTGTTTATTATCTTGCTGCTCAGTTGATGAATATAATTTTTTATTAGTCACGTTAATCACCAGAATAAAAATCATCACTGAAAAAATGATAACGTTGTTCCAACCAGTACGAGAGAGCTTCATAAAAGACTCATTATTAAATATGATAATAGCGATGATACTAAATTTTAGGCAATAAAAAACCCAGCAATTGCTGGGTTTTTAAAAACTTGAATTAAATTACTTAATTTTAGCTTCTTTGTACATTACGTGCTGACGGATGCGTGGATCAAATTTCTTGATCTCCATCTTTTCAGGCATAGTCTTTTTATTCTTATCAGTAGTATAAAAATGACCAGTACCGGCACTAGAAACTAAACGAATTTTATCGCGCATAATAATTTCCTCTAAAAGTAGTTGTTAAACTTTTCCGCCACGGGCACGGATGTCAGTTAATACTACATCAATACCTTTCTTATCGATAATACGCATTCCTTTCGGAGTTAAACGTAATTTAACGAAACGATTTTCACTCTCCACCCAAAAACGGTGAGATTGAAGGTTTGGTAAAAAACGACGACGAGTCGCGTTTCTTGCATGTGAACGGTTGTTTCCAACCATTGGCACTTTGCCTGTTACTTGGCAAACTTTAGACATTCTGAGTACTCCAAAAATTAATTCCAGGTCGAACTATTATTCCCCAAGACCGTCGCCTCGAGATCCTGAAAAAGGTGGCATATTATAGTGAAACTGAAAAATGAAAGCCACCTTTAATAAGAAAAAACTATGTTAACTTAATATTGTATTACTTTACAATGGCTTATCTGTTTTTTGTGGCTGTATGACGCAAGGTTTGAGTGAAAATTGCACAGATAAATATCAAGTTGTTGTTAATTTATGCCTGAGTCGAGCAATTTTTTAAGTTTATTATGCTGTTCTTCGCCACAAAGTTCGTTAATTAAAATACGAATAATATGTGATTTGGCTAATTTAGTTTCTTTAGCGAGATCTTGTAATTGGATAATCGCTTGTTCACTGAGAGTGAAAGTGGCGTGACGAAAGGGCTTATTTCCTTTCATATTCTTACTCGCCAATTGCTGTTTTGCAGCAAGAATGGCTTGTTCAATAGAGACATTCTTGGTGTTGTCGCTATTAACAATTTCAGGGTGCCCTAACGCATAATTTTCTGCGTCAGCAATAAATTCGTCAACAGTAAATTCCCTTTTCTTTTTATTTCCTTGTGTGGTTTTCTTTAGGTCAGTTAAACTCATGTGAGTTGTCCGGTTTCATTGCTAATAATTCTTCAGCTATAGCGGTCATTTCTATTGCTGCTTTACCCTGAGGTTCTATTTCGAGTACTGAAGAGCCTTGTTCTTCGCTGTCATCATAAACATTACGACTAAAGGTTACCGCGTTTAATACGTTAATACCATATGAGCGGCAAACATCTTTTGCTTCTAATATTCGTTTACCTTGGTTGGGCAACGATGGGCATTGGGTGATAACAAAAGAGGCGAGCATTTTTGGGTTAACCATTTTACAGGTACTGAGCATATCTTCCATGTGTGGCACGGTTTTTAGATCTCGACGTTTAGGGCGCAGCGGAATAATAACATGGTCAGCAACTGACATTGCAGCACGAAGCGCTAAGTTATCTTGGCCACCACAGTCAACAATTACATAATCATAATGCTGTACTAAACTAAGCAAATCGTTACGAATTTTACCATACAATTGAATACAGTTTATCGCGGGTAACGACGGATCAGAATTTCTTGCTTGTATCCAGTCAGAGGTTGTTCTTTGTGGATCACAGTCAACCATCAACACGATAGCTTTTTTATCTCGGGCAAAATAAACGGCTAAATTCTGTGCTAAACAGCTCTTACCACTACCCCCTTTTTCGCCACCTACTAAAATCATCATAATATAAAATGTCCTTACCTCTTGTTGTAACATTTGCTGTTGTAACATTCGCGTCGAGGATTAATTATAGTGCAACTATTTTATTTTGCATTTTCATTTTCTAAGCGTAGTGCTAATTCAAAATAACCATTCGGTTGCTTAAGACAGCGGATCACTGTGCCATATAAATTTTGGCTATCGGGGTTGGCTACCTTAAAAACTACGGTCACTTTAGTTTGTAGTGGAATGACATGGTCGCAATCGAGCTTCAAGCCACCACGCGAAAAGTCCAAACAAGTAATTTTTCGTTGCACGGTTTGTTGCTGGTCATTTACCCAACGTATATCAACTAACTCTTTTTCCATATCTAAGCGAAAAGATTGTCGTCGCTCGTCGTCGCTGCTCTGATTGGGTTCAGGTTCGTTCATCTAAAGCTCCTTCTATTATTTATTCTTTATAATTCACCGTGTTCAGCAAAAGAGTAACACTGATTACCGGCAACAATAATGTGATCGAGTACTTGTATATCAATTAAGCTTAGTGCCTGTTCTAGTCTTTTGGTAATTTGTTTATCAGCAATGCTCGCTTCGGCAATACCCGAAGGATGATTATGCGCTAAAATTACCGCGACGGCTTTTTGTTTTAACGCCTGCTCAACCACTATTCTGGGGTAGACTGCTGCCGCATTAATAGTGCCAAAAAATAATCGTTCAAAGGTTAATACTTGATGCTGGCTATCGAGAAACATTACCGCAAAGACTTCTCTGCTTTCACCACGTAATTCACTGATCAAGTAATCTCTTGTCACCTGTGAAGAGCTTAACGCAGTACCTTTTTGCAATTGCTCGCTAAGATAACGCTTTGACATCTCCAAACACGCTTGTAACTGTACATATTTCGCCACACCTAAACCATGATGTTGACAAAACTCTTGCTCAGTTGCGCGATAGATGGCGGCAATACTGCCAAAACTTTTTAAAAGCTGCTGAGCTAGCTCAACTACATGGCATCCCTTTACTCCCGTGCGTAAAAATATAGCCAATAATTCTGCATCACTTAAACTGCTAGGTCCTTTGTGTAGTAGCTTTTCCCTGGGTTTTTCATTTTCTAACCAATCTTTTAACATCACCGCATCCTTGCAAAGCAAATTTGTAAATGGGCAAATTAATGGTATCTTATCGCCACTTACCGTTATTAAGACTAGCAGTTTATGCAAATTTTACAGGGGAAAAAAATAGTTCTGGGTATTACTGGCGGTATTGCTGCCTATAAAACGCCAGAATTAGTGCGTCGTTTAAAAGATAATGGCGCAGATGTTCGTGTAGTGATGACAACAGCGGCGAAAGCTTTTATCACCCCACTAACATTACAGGCCGTTTCTGCCAATGGCGTTTCAGACAGTTTGCTTGATAGCCAAGCAGAATTAGCTATGGGGCATATAGAATTAGCAAAATGGGCAGACTTTATCTTAATTGCACCAGCGACAGCCGACGCAATTGCCCGTATTACCTGCGGCATGGCGAATGATTTATTGACTACAATATGTTTGGCAACAAGTGCGCCAATTGCTATCGCTCCAGCGATGAATCAACAAATGTGGCATGCGGCAATAACTCAAGAAAATATTGCCAAACTTATTTCACGAAAAGTTGCCATATTTGGTCCTGGCTCAGGAGCACAAGCTTGTGGTGATGTTGGTTTAGGGCGAATGTTAGATGTTGACCCTTTGGTTAACCATGTCTGTCAATTTTTTCAACCCGCGTCGAAGATTGCTCAGGTAAATTTATCAGGTCAACGTTGGGTGATCACAGCAGGACCAACGCGTGAAGCTATAGACCCAGTTCGCTATATTTCAAATCATAGCTCAGGAAAAATGGGTTATGCCATCGCACAAGCAGCACAATTAGCGGGTGCAGAAGTACAAATAATATCGGGCCCCGTCAGTATTGCCGTTCCCCATGGTTGTAAAAAAATAGCGGTGGAAAGTGCATTACAAATGCACCAGCAAGCGCTTGAACTCGCTAAAAAAGCTGACGTTTTTGTTGCCTGTGCCGCGGTTGCTGATTATCGAGTTAGTGAAGTAGCAACGCAAAAAATTAAAAAATCAGCCGATGAAATGCAACTTGTTTTAGTGAAAAATCCCGATATTGTTGCCGATGTTGCTGCTTTATCTGTAAAACCTTTTACCGTCGGTTTTGCCGCTGAAACACAAGATGTCGCACATTATGCGCTTGATAAATTAAAAAGAAAAAATCTTGATATGATTGCTGCCAACAATGTTGCGCTGTCAGGACAAGGCTTTAATAGTGATGATAATGCCTTAACGGTTTTCTCCAATATAAATAAAACGGAACTACCGTTAGCATCGAAAAAAATACTTGCCGAGCAATTAGTACAACTAATTTCGCAACATTATATTGAAAAAAAATAAGAGAACGATTTATGACCGCAGCGCAAAAACCTAATCGCAAACAACAAATTTTAGAGTGTTTAGCAAAAATGCTAGAAACTTGTCCTGGCCAGAGAATAACGACCGCCAAACTTGCTGCTGAAGTGGGTGTATCAGAAGCTGCGCTTTATCGCCACTTTCCTTCTAAAGCGCGTATGTTCGAAGGTTTAATTGATTTTATTGAAGAATCAACGTTTTCACGGGTGAATTTAATCCTCAGTGATCACAAAGAAGCTTTGGTGCGTTGTCATCATATTTTGCATGTATTGTTGGTTTTTTCAGAGCGTAATCCTGGGATGTGTCGTATCTTGGCTGGTGATGCGTTAATGGGCGAAAACGAAAGATTACGAACACGTGTTAATCAGTATTTTGAAAAATTAGAAACGCAATTTAAACAAGTCTTACGTGAACGAAAATTGCGTGAAGGTAAGAGCTTTAGCATTTCAGAGCAAGCATTAGCAAATATTTTAGGCGCTTATGTTGAAGGAAAAATTAGCCAGTATGTTCGTTCAGGTTTTACCAAGAAGCCTAGCGAAGATTTTAATGATCAATGGCAATTTTTAATGGCGGGTAAGTAAGTTTCGCGTAAAAATGCGACGACATAACCCTGAGCAATACAGATTTCAGTAAGTTAATAACCTAATAAGTATTAAAATAAAATTAAGGAAAAAATGTGAGTGATTTATCACAGCTTCATCCCATGCATTTATGGCAGTTATTTGAAAAAATATGCAGTATTCCTCACCCTTCAAAGCATGAGCAAAAAATATCAGCTTGGATCCAAGCTTGGGCAAAAGAGCAAGGTTTAGCGGTAAAAGAAGACGCCGTTGGTAATATTTTTATTAAGAAGCCAGCTACAGCGGGTATGGAAAACTGCCAAGGTGTTATTCTACAAGCGCATATGGATATGGTTCCACAAAAAAATGCTGATACCGTTCATGATTTTTTAACCGATGCTATCAAACCTTATACGGTTGAAGAAGCCGATGGACAATGGGTTACAGCAGAAGGTACCACCTTAGGCGCTGATAATGGTATTGGCTTATGTTCAGCTTTAGCCGTTTTAGCAAGCGATGATATCGCTCATGGCCCTTTAGAAGTTTTAGTAACCATAGATGAAGAAGCTGGCATGACCGGCGCTTTTGGTTTGGAAGCGGGCTGGTTAGAGGGCGATATTCTAATTAATACCGATTCTGAACAAGAAGGTGAAATCTATATGGGGTGCGCCGGTGGTATTGACGCCGAAGCTACCTTTAAATTGATTTTTGAAGATGTTACCCAAGATTTTACTTCATTTACCTTATCTCTTTCAGGTTTAAAAGGTGGACATTCTGGGGTAGACATCGATACGGGTCGTGCCAATGCAAATAAACTTTTAGTGCGATTTTTGCTCGACGCAAGCCAAAATTTTGATTTGCGTTTAGTGGATTTAAATGGCGGTAGCTTGCGTAACGCTATTCCTCGTGAAGCTGATGCCAGCTTTGTTATTGCAGCAAAAGATGTGAGCGCTTTTAAACTTAGCCTAGACGATTATTTAGACAGGTTACGCGCAACATTAGGCAGTATTGAAACCGATATCGAGATGTTACTCATTTCACCAGAGGTTTTCGACCAGTGTTGGAGTCTTAAAACACAGTCGTTAATTTTAAACGCCCTTAACGCTTGCCCCAATGGTGTTATTCGCATGAGTGACGATATTGAAGGTATTGTAGAAACATCGCTTAACTTAGGGGTTGTTCGCTGTAAAGGGCGTAACTTTATCGCTATGTCGCTTATTCGTAGTTTACATGACGATGGTCGATTACTGGCCGAGTCTATGGTGAAGTCAGTCTTTACATTAGCAGGAGCAAAGGTTGAATTTTCTGGTGCTTATCCCGGCTGGAAGCCTAATACAGATTCAAAAATTATGAAAACCGTCCGTGATACTTACCAGTCACTTTTTAATAAAGTGCCTGAGATTATGGTTATCCATGCCGGTTTAGAATGTGGTTTATTTAAAAACGCTTATCCAAATTGGGATATGGTTTCGTTTGGCCCCACCATTAAATTTCCTCATTCACCTGATGAAAAAGTGAATGTCGAAGCCGTTGGGCTTTATTGGCAGTTACTGGTAGAAGTCTTGAAGAATATTCCAGCAAAAGCTTAGTTTTTCTGTTGTTATGTTGAAGATGTCACCTTACTTTTAATCAAGTAAGGTGCATAATTTCAACATAATACGGTTTAAATCAAAACAAGTGTTGTTAGGCTAAGGTCTAATAAACTTTTTCTGGTAAAACCGTATACTCAAAGAAGAAAGTTTTAAGGATTAACTTATGTTCCAGCCAGAAAAAATAATAGTTGCTGACGATCACCCTTTATTTAGACAAGCGTTATTAGCCGCGCTCGATGTTAAGTTTAATAAAACCCAGTGGTTAGAAGCACAGACAATCGAGCAACTTGAACAACAACTCGCTAATAATACCGACAGTGATTTAGTCTTGTTAGACTTAAATATTCCTGGCGCTCATGGTTTTAACACTTTAATTCATGTGCGTAATCATTTCCCGCAAATACCGGTAGTGATGATCTCGGCTCATGAAGATAATGATACTATTCGTAAAGCGATGGAATATGGCGCAGCGGGTTTTGTACCTAAATCGACGCCCGTTGAAACTATTATTTACGCGATTCAACAAATATTAGCGGGAGAAGTATGGGTACCAGAAAGCTTTGCTCAAGCGAGTAAAGGTGATGGTGAAAGTAATATTGCTGAGCGTGTGGCGAGTTTAACTCAACAGCAATACCGCATTTTAATGATGTTTGCCCAAGGCTTATTAAACAAGCAAATTGCTTACGACCTTAATGTCTCAGAAGCGACTATTAAGGCGCATGCTACCGCTATCTTTCGTAAACTCAATGTTCGTAACAGAACGCAAGCCGTTATTGCTATTGCACCACTGAATGTTGCTGAGCCAAATATTAATCACTAAGCGCAATTATTAACAATTATCAGTAATAGCAATGGGCTATTGCTTGTTAGTGTTCAACCCACTAATTAATCACTCGCAGCGACTTGTAAAAGCAACCATCAACAACCGCTGGTGATAACGATTACTCAGAATAATTATCTTGTAACTTCTTCGCTAGCAGTGCACTCATCATTGCGCGCAGCGCTGCTGGCTTAACCAGTTTTCTCATAAAGCCAACATCAGCTTTATGAGTTTTTTCTTCAATGTCACTATCGATAGTCGCTGTAATTAATATGGCCGGAATATAATGATTACTGCTTGCACGTAACGCTTTAATAAGGGTTAAGCCGTCTTGATTATTATTAAGCTGGTAGTCGACTAATAAAATTTCAACTTCATTTTGATGCTGTGCAAATATTGCAATTGCCTGCTCAAAAGACTCAGCCGATAGCACGTTACACTGCCAAGCACTGAGCAGTTCTGTCATGCCATTAAGTACATCAGGGTCGTTATCAATACACATTACCGTAACGTCTTTTAGACCTATTTTATTGACTGGCTGCTCAATTTTAATATTAAATTGTCGATGAGCTTTAGTGATAGCGAGTGAGAATTTACACCCTTGCTGCTCTTTTGATGTTAACGACAGCGGGTGTCCTAATAATTTTGCAAAGCTTTGGGTAATATTAAGACCCAATCCTAAACCTCTGCTGGCATGACTTGGATTGTTTTCTAGTTGAGTAAATTGCTCAAAAACAATTTTTTGTTTTTCAAGTGGAATACCTGGACCGTTGTCCAATACTTGCAGAATAACTTGCTGACCAAGAGTACGCGATCCTAATAAAACTTTACCCGGACTGGCGTAGCGAAAGGCATTGCCAATTAAGTTCTGTAAAATACGGCGTAATAAATTACGGTCTGAAGTAATCCAAGCTTTACAAGAGACCACTTTAAATTCAACTTGATATTCAGCCGCCGCCGCTGAGAATTCTTGCGCCAAATCTTTAAATAAATCATCCACTGAAAATGTGGTGAGATGGGTGGTGATATTACCGCTTTCAATACGTGCTATTTCAGCTAAGTCGGCCAGTAAGTCGTTAGCAACTTTTAAAGAATGATCGATGTTTTTGACTTGTCTTAATTGGCTTTCGCTTAAACTGCCTTGGCTACTCAAGGCTGAGGTAAATAATCTTGCAGCTTCCAATGGCTGCATTAAATCATGGCTGCAGGCTTTGAGATAGAGGCTTTTTTTAATATGTGCTTGTTCAGCCTTCTCACGAGCAGCATCTAAATCTTCATTGGTTTTTTCTAATTTTTTAGTGCGTTCGGTAATAATGGCCTCTAAATCAACATTGGTATCTTTTAATACTCTTTCAGCATTTTTATAGGCGGTAACGTCAGAAAACAACATGACAAAGCCACCACCGGGTAAAGGGTTACCTTGAATTCTGATCACTTGGCCGTCAGGGTGTTCACGTTCAGAGCTGTGAGGGCTTCCGTTTCGTAAATACTCTAAACGTTTTTCAACTTGCCGACTAATTTCACCTTCGCCGCAAAGACCACGCGAGGCGTTGTAACGAATAAGGTGCTTTATCGGGCAGCCTTTGTAAATTAACTCTTTAGGGTAAGAAAATAAATCAATATATTTATTGTTCCAAGCGACTAGTTTTAGCTCATTATCGACAATAGAAATACCGTCACTGGCGTTTTCTATTGCGCTTTGTAATAAATTTTGACTGAATTTACGCTGCTGGCTCGAAGCATCTTCAACTAATACCGCAATTTCGTCGAGGGCAATATCGCGTCCATCTAAAGCCGAAGATAAGACTAAACGTGCTGAAGATGCCCCCATAACACTTGCCAGCGTATTTTCAGTATGCAGTAATAACTGTTGATTATAATCTTGATGAGTAACCTCTTTTTTCACAACACCTTGCTTAAAGTGTTTAAAACTAATTTTTGCTTTTCCTTCGCCAACAAAGCGCGAGACAAGTACTTCTAAATCACGTTCATCAATATGGCGTTTTTTCTGTGAATTGAGTAGTTTAGGTGCTTGCCACTCTAAAAATAGCGATGCCTGTACCCGCTCTTGCACACTTTGGCGACTGACTTGTGATAATGCCCACATTACAAACATATTAATCGTTAAGCTAAGCAGGCTAACGGTGGTATTAGCCGATAATAAGCCGCCGGTAAAAGGCTGCTCGTATAAGCCAAATTGTGGAATGAAATTAAGTAATAACCACATTGAAAAACCAATTAAAATACCCGCATATACCCCGGTTAAGCTTGCTCTTCGCCAGTAAAATGCCGCAACAAGTGCTGGGGTCAATTGCGCAAAAGCTCCAAAAGCAATTTCACCTAACGAGCTTAGGGTATCGGGTGACGTCATCAAAAACACCCCGTAGCCTAGTAAAATAACTAGAAAAACAAGTGCTTTACGAATGTTAAGCAAGCGAATTCGAAATTCATCAAAATCAGTGTTTTTAGCTTTGCTAGCACGAAAAATATAAGGGAAAACTATTTCATTACTCAGCATCGTACTCAGCGCAATCGAAGAAATAATCACCATAGAGCTGGCAGCAGAAATAGCACCTAGAAAAGCAAACAGTGTTAACCAGGTTTGTTGTTGATGCCAAGGTAAAAATAAAACATAAGCATCTGAAGGGACACTATCACCCAAGAGCATTTGGCCCGCGATACCCAGTGGTGCAGCGAAAACCGCAAAAACTAATAAATAAAGCGGAAATACTTTTCGACTGAGCTTAGTATCTTTTGGGTCTTTAAGTTCAACGACCATGACTTGAAATTGTCGAGGTAAGGATAAAAATGCCGCCATGACAATAACCAACATCGCTAGCATCGACATCATATTAGGAAAGTTAAGTTGCTGCTCTAGCTGTAAACGTGCTCCTGACTTGTACCAAATGTCCATGGGTGAGTCGAAGACAAAAAAAGTCACAAAAATACCGACAGCAAGAAAAGCAAAAAGTTTGACTAACGATTCAAAAGCAATGGCGAGCATTACACCTGGGTGGCGCTCGGTAACATCGATGTGACGAATACCAAATATTACGGTGAAGCCAGCAAGTACTATGCTTGAAATAAGTCCAAAGCGCCAAGTTACTAACGTTTGTTCAGCTTGAAGTTGTTGAAAAGAATAGACAATAGCTTTTAACTGTAGAGCGATATAGGGCATGGTGCCGATTAAAGCGACGATGGTCACCATAATCGCTAGCTTGTGCGACTTACCATAACGTGAGGCGAGTAAATCAGCGAGAGAGGTTAAGTTTAACTTTAAGCTAACACGCACAATACGTTGGATAAAAGGCCAAGCAAAAACAAATAATAAAATGGGTCCTAAATAGATAGGAATATGAGAAAGAAAGTTTGTTGAGGCTTGGCCCGTAGTGCCTAAAAAGCTCCAT
Organism: Colwellia sp. BRX10-4; assembly: GCF_014077465.1. Taxonomy (NCBI): domain Bacteria; kingdom Pseudomonadati; phylum Pseudomonadota; class Gammaproteobacteria; order Alteromonadales; family Colwelliaceae; genus Colwellia; species Colwellia sp. BRX10-4. Next base: position 61,745 of record NZ_JACGVZ010000005.1, on the reverse strand, counting down.
GACGTACAGTAAACCCCTAGCGTTAGCGCATAAATAATCCCCTGACTTTTACGAACAATTTTATGACGGTATTTGTTTCCTAAATAGGCAATAAGAAAAAGCAGGCCAATATAACCAATACTCAATACGGACAATTGCCAATTAGGAAACATAATTAATCTCAATTTTTATTTTTATACTTCTACAATACCAAGCCTTTAAGCTAATTTATACAAAACTTGGTGGGTAATTAAGCGAAGTTTTTTAAGCCATTAACTTCAGAACATTGCATTTCAATAACATTACTATACAATCGCGTTCGAATATCATTCGAACGAATAAGTTAAAGAGATTTCTATGGCACCAGCACCAAAATTTAGCCTTGAAGAACAAGAGAAGTTAATTCTGTTTGCCGCGGTTACCGCAATAGAAAAAAGTAACGTATTAGATTTTTCAATGTCATCAATCGCCAAGTCTGCTGGCCTATCTATGGGATCGGTCTATAAATTTGTGCAATGTAAAGAAGACTTGCTGATTGTCTTAGCAACAAAAATGTATCAAGAAAAATATCGGGTTGTAAGTCAAGTGCTTGCATTGCCACTAACTACGCCAGAACGAATTATTGCTTTAAGCTTACTCGATTTCTCTAAAGTACAAATGTTTAGTTTTGATGATCAACTAGAAAGTATTGTTAATACCCGCTCTATTATAAAGCGATGCTCGCAACGCTGGCTTGATTATATGATTAATTGTAGTCGTGTCTGCGAGGATTCATTTAAAGCATTGTTGCAAACGGCAGTCGATACTAATGAACTACAGTCGAGTGTTAATGACATGGAGCAGATAAGTATTGGCGCATGGTCTTTAAATGTTGGTTATTTTCAAACGGTAAGATTACATCACAATAGAAACAGTAAACAAGATAGTGAAGCTCAAGAGGGTATCACTTCTTTATCAACAGACAATGTGCACATTCTTAATTTACAACGCTTTATCAACACCTTTGATTGGCGACAAAAAGTCAGTAAAGACGATATTGAAAAAATAGCTATACAGCTAACGACGTCAGAGCTTAGATAACAACATGAGAAATAATAAAGGAAATACTATGAAAATCCGTCAATGGATTCTAATTATTCTAATTTTAGTTGCAGTGGTCAGTAGCTTGTATTTTTATAAGTCATCATTACAAGCCGAAGCATCGCAGGGAGTCAATATGCCTGAGCCTTCAGCAACGGTTAATGCGACTGAAGCGGTTCGTGTCGATTATCAAGAGATGCTTAAAGTCAGTGGTGAAGTACAAGCCTTTAAATCATTATCATTAAATAATGAATTCGCTGGGCAAATCACCCTGTTAAATGCACAGTCAGGACGTCTGGTGAAAAAAGATCAGGTACTTATTGAAATTGACCATCGAGATGAAGACTCGAAGTTAATTGCCGATCAAGCACAGCTTACCTTAGCGAAAAAGACCTATAGTCGCTATCTTGTCTTAAAGAAAAACAATGAAATTAGTGCCGAACTTGTTGATCAAGCTGAAGCTGAAGTTGCATTGGCTAAGTCTGATGTAGCGTTATTAGAAACGATGATCACCAAGAAAAAACTGACTGCGCCTTTTGATGCAAAAGTGGCCATTCATAATCTTGAAATTGGGCAATATTTAGATAAAAACAGTCAAGTATTGACCTTGATTGGTATTAACGAATTTACCTGGATTGATTTTTACTTACCACAAGTTTATCAAGAGCTCGAGGTGGGATCGGTTGTTAACGTTCAACCGATGAATCAGCTTAAGTCATATCAAGCGATGATCATTGCCATTGACCCACAATTAAAACGGACTTCACGTAGCTTGAAGTATCGCGCACAAATAAAGTCTTCATTATTAGCATTGAAGCCTAATACCTTAGTCAGTGTTTATTCACCCATTGCCGCCAAGGCTTCGCTAATATCAGTACCTGATATCGCCATAACACGAGATCCACTAGGAAGTTATGTTTTTATACTTGAAGCTGAGGGTGAAGGTGCTTATCGGGCTAAAAAAGTTAAAGTGATTTTGGGCGATCGCAATGATGACCGGGTAATGGTGTTGTCAGGCCTCAATGAAGGGCAATTAATTGCTACAAAAGGTGCATTTAAATTGTTCCCACAAATGAAAGTTTATCTCGCTGAGCCTTTGTCAGCGAGTACTGCTGATAAGAAATAGCGAGTTATGATGAAAAAAACTTCAAATCCAATTTCACACAGTAAAGTATCGGTAATGGATATTTTTGTTCGCCGTCCTGTTGTCGCGTTAGTTTTGTCTATTATTATTTGTTTAGCGGGACTTTGGTCAATCAGTAAGATAGCTGTCTTGCAGTTTCCAAAGATAGAGAGTGCGTCGTTAGTTATTGATACCTATTACATTGGCGCTTCAGCTGAAGTGGTGCAAGGTTTTGTTACTGAACCGATAGAACGAGCTGCCGCAACGGTGCCCGGTGTTGAGTATGTTGAGTCTAAAACGACTTCAGGTAGCAGTAAAGTTACCGCGTGGCTCAACTTAAATGAAAATAGTACCTTAGCATTAGCGGAGTTAACTGCACGTTTAAGCCAAATTCGCTATGAATTACCCACAGGGGCGCAAGACCCCATAGTCTCAGTGAGTCGTGCAGATCGTCCTTTTGCTGTCTTCTATCTGAATGTTAATGCTAATGGTAATGACTTATCAAAAGTCACTGATTACTTAACCCGACAAGTTAATCCGGTTTTAAACGCCATAGAAGGCGTACAACGTGTTGGTATTGAAGGGGCAAGAACGCCAGCAATGCGCATCTGGTTGAATACCGAAGCGCTTGCAGTGTTTAACTTAAGTTCGACAGAGGTTTACCAAGCACTAGCAACCAATAACAGTATTGCAACTATGGGTTATGCTGAAAATAGCCGACAGCGCATTGATATTGTCGCTAACAGTCAATTAACGTCAGTGACTGAGTTTGAGCAATTAGTGGTGGCAAATATCGACGGTGCTACCATTCATTTAATTGATATTGCTCGTGTTGAAATAGCGGCAGAAGATGCCAGCGTTACGGCAAGGCTAAATGATAGTGACACGGTTTATATCTCAATTTGGCCCTTACCTGGCGCTAATGAAATTGATATTGGCGATAGTCTTTATAGTAAAATTGCCGAATTAAATAAAACATTACCTTTAGGTATGTCGATAGATTTTGCCTTCGACGGTACACTTTATATGCGTGATGCGTTAAGTGAAATTTTTATTACTTTAATGGAAACTGTTATTTTAGTCGGCTTGGTCGTTGTTTTATTAATGGGGTCATTTAGAAGTGCGATGGTGCCACTTATTACTATTCCTATATCTATACTTGGCGCGGTAGCAGCGATGTCATTTATGGGTTTTTCGCTTAACTTATTAACCGTGTTAGCGATTGTATTATCGGTAGGTTTGGTGGTTGATGATGCGATTGTGGTGGTGGAAAACGTTGCCCGTTTAATGCGCAAAGGTTATTCAAAATTTGACGCTGCTTTAGAAAGTTCACGTCAACTACTTGTTCCCATTATTTCGATGACCTTAACGTTAGCTGCGGTCTATGCTCCTATTGGATTTTTATCAGGGTTAACCGGGGTTTTATTTAAAGAATTTGCTTTTACCTTGGCTATTGCGGTCATTATTTCAGGGATTGTCGCGATTACTTTATCATCGGTGATGAGCGCACATATCTTGCCTAAAGGGGGTGAAGAGGGGTGGTTAACACGAAAAGTGAATAAACTCTTTGATAATATTCAACAGGCTTATGGTAAATTACTGCAACGTATTTTTAAGTGGCAAGGGCAGGTTTTTTTAATTGCGGCTGTGGTTTCTTTGCTTTCAGTGCCTTTTTATTTGCAATCAAAGAAAGAGCTAGCGCCTGTTGAAGATCAAGCGAGTGTGATGTTTGTCGTTATGTCACCACCTGACTCTTCATTAGCGTACAACGTTGCTCAAATGGGACCTGTGGTGGAGACCTTACAAGAGATTGAAGGTGGTTTGAAAGTTTGGCAATTACTCTTCACTTCTGGTGGCTTTGGCGGCTTAGAGTTGGTTGGTGCTGACGATCGTAATTACTCTACACAAGAACTTATTCCAGAAATGTATGGCAAATTGGCGCAAATACCCGGTTTGAATATGTTACCTATATTACCCGGTTCATTGCCAACCGCAGGGCAATTTGAAATTGAAATGGTAGTTAAATCTTCGGCATCCTATGCTGAAATGAAAAACTATGCTGATCAATTGGTGGGAGCAGCATTTGCCAGCGGTGATTTTCTTTTTGCAGACAGTGATTTAAAAATAGATTTACCCCAAGTTGAGTTACAACTAGATCGCGAAAAAATTGCTGATTTGGGGCTTAATGTTGCTGATATTAGTCAACAAATGGGCATTCTATTGTCGAGTAACTTCGTTAACCGTTTCGATGCTAACGGTAAGGCATATCGTGTTATTCCAATGGTTGATAATAATATTCGGGGTAAAACTGAAGAGATCTTAGCGTTAAATATTAAGATACCTTCGGGAGAATTAATCCCCGTTTCGGCTGTTGCTGATTTAACATGGAAAACCGTACCGCGTGAATTATCAACTTTTGCTCAGCAGGCTTCATTTAAAGTTTATGGTGGCGTTGCGCCAGGCGTTAATAAAGAACAAGCGCTATCAACACTAGAAAAAGCGGCGAGAAATATGCTACCTACAGGTTACAGTATTGACTATGCCGGAGAATCACGTCAGCTTCGCAAAGAAGGCAGTACCCTAGTGATGGTATTAGGTGTTTCATTATTGATTGTGTTTTTAGTTTTAGCGGTACAATTTAACAGCTTTAGAGACCCGCTTGTGGTGCTTTTAGGTTGTGTACCCTTAGCGTTGTCAGGAGCATTACTTTTACCTTACATTGAGTTAACCACCATTAATATTTATTCACAAATTGGTTTGATCACCTTAATTGGTTTAATCGCTAAAAATGGTATTCTCATTGTCGAATTTGCGAATCATGCTCAAATAGCTGGCGCCGATAAATTAGCGGCGGTTACAGAGGCAGCAACGACACGTTTGCGACCGATATTAATGACGACCGCGGCAACTATTTTAGGACATTTTCCTTTAGTATTGGTGACGGGAGCTGGAGCAGAAGCGCGAAACAGTATAGGTATTATTTTAGTGGCGGGTATGTTTATTGGCACACTATTCACGCTGTTTGTTTTACCTAGTTTCTATTTGTTATTTGCCGAGCGTCGACAAGCTTCAGTCGAAAATAGACCCGAGATGGCTATCGCTAAAAGCGAAGTTTAGTCAGGGGGAGTGTTGCTAGGTAAGAAAGGGCGTTACTTTATCAAGTAACGCCCTTTTTTTAGGCAACAAACGCAGTTAATACTTTAAAGTGGATCACTCGTCGCCACTGTTTCGTTGTTGAGGAATATCACTAAAGTACTGGACAAACTCTACTTCAAAGCCATTGGGGTCAAGAAAATATAAATTAGCTCGGTGTGGATGCTCAACGCCTTCTTTATGCACGTCAAAGCCCGCCTTTACTAGTCTATTTTTTATTGCTGTTAAATTATCAGTCACAAAAGCAAAATGCGCTAATCCTACTTGATGCCCCAATAAATCTCGATTTTCTTCAATACCGTTATCGTTGAAAGTAAGATATTGATAGTCGTCACCAAAGTGCACCCAATTGCGGTCTACACCAGACCATTGTGAAATGCCCTCAGCTCTTATTTTCCAATGAGGAAAGGCTGCTTGGTAAAATGTCAGTGTTTGTGGAATGTCGTTAACGACTAAATTTAAGTGTTCAATGTGCAGCATAGGTATCCTTGTTTACTAACAGTGAAGAAACGATGAAACTCAGCTCAAGCTGAAGTAAAAGGTTATTTCTAATAAGCTTAAAATTATATTATGTCAATTAAGTCCTAATGGACAGGGTGAACACTGAAGAAGTGAATTTAATCATAGACAACCTTGCTAAGTGCTGAGGTGTAAAAGTATCGAGGTTACCTTTTTATCAAAAAATAATCGTCCTATAGTCGTGGGGTGGCGTGATTAATTTGGGGACGTAATAAGATGTCGTGGCGAATGAATGTTCAGATAATGAGTTGGCTTGGTGTTAGTCATGTTATCAGTGGTTGTTATTATCAATGAATCGTTGTCATAACTACCATGACAACGATAAATCAACGACCTGCCACTTGTGGGGTTATCGGTGGTATTAGTTAAGTGTTTGCGTATAAAACTCAGAAAAATATTTACCGCCCTTAATTTCAAGGATTAAACGTAATTTGTAGCTTTGGCCTTTATCTGCAATCAAACGACCAAGTGGTGTTTCACGCTTCCAGTAATAAGGCGAGTCTTTCATGCCGAGTCGAAAGGACGTTGCTTGGTTTTCTTTATCGACGAGAAATAAAGTCGCAGTGTCGATAGGGAAAGTAGAATTTACGGTCGTTATACCTTTATCATCCATAACATTAACTTCAAATTCTCCTGATTTTAAAATACATTTTTGCTGACTAACGTCACAATGTCCAAAGGGAACTAATTCAAAAGCGCGTGCTTGACTCGCACTATTCTCTTCCCATAAATCAGCTAAGGCAAAGCCTAAAATGGTCAGGATAGGGGCAACGATAATAGCTGTTTTAGTGTGTTTGTTCATAAAGCTTCCTATGAGTATATGTTACTTCGTCATGCTGAATTTATTTCAGTTGTTTAACTTGATATCTTGAAATGAATTTAGGATGACGCCGACTTAGCTCGTTAGGTTTTAGTTCTGCAGCCCACTGAGTCAGTTTAGTTTTAATCATAATGGCCATTTAGCCCGTTCGGTGTTAAATATTATGTCTGCTTAAGCAGAAGAATTTACTCATCATATCGTAATAAGTAAATATAAAGCCCTATTTATACAAGTTAAATAGGGCTTTAGTATTATTAATCAAAAAATTGTCGTAAGACTAATTAGTGATCATGTGCTGCTGTAACACCACCGTGCGGCGTACGGAAGTTTTCAACCATTTGTTGGATATGAGCGGGTGCTGGACCTGTTACTCTTAATACAGCGAAAGCAACTGCAAAGTTAACAGCAGCGCCAACTGCACCAAAGGCATTAGGAGAAATACCAAAGAACCAGTTAGGACCCATATCACCTAGGAAAGAAGTGCCTGGGATAAACATAAAGCCTTTGTGTTGGAACACGTATAACATAGTTACACCGATACCCGAACACATGCCCCAAACTGCTGCTGGACCACTCATCTTCTTAGCAAATATACCCATCATTAGTGCAGGGAATATTGATGATGCGGCCAAACCAAAGGCTAGCGCCACCGTTCCTGCGGCAAAGCCAGGCGGATTTAAACCAAGCCAACCAGCAACCATCACTGATATTGTCATCACAATTCGACCTGCGAGTAACTCATCTTTCTCTGACATGTCAGGTGTTAAAATACCTTTCAATAAATCGTGGGAGATAGAGGAGGATATCGCTAATAACAGACCAGCGGCAGTAGACAACGCAGCCGCTAAACCACCGGCGGCAACTAAAGCAATCACCCAGTTTGGTAAGTTTGCGATTGCTGGGTTAGCAAGTACCATAATGTCACGGTCAACTTTAACCATTTCATTCGTCGCTTTATCAGCAGTGTATTGTATTTTACCATCGCCATTCTTGTCTTCGTATTGTAAAAGACCTGTTTTTTCCCAATCTTTAAACCATTGTGGACGTTCAGCATACTCAAGGTTCTGACCAGCTACGGGTTCAATAGTGTTCATTAGGTTCAAACGGGCCATTGCGCCAACTGCCGGAGCAACTGTGTATAACAAGGCGATAAAGACTAATGCGTAACCTGCAGATTGACGTGCTGCTTTAACTGAAGGTACGGTAAAGAAGCGCATAATAACGTGAGGTAAACCGGCAGTACCTATCATTAGAGATAGCGTATATGCGAACATATTTACTGAGCCGCCCATGTTGTCAGTGGTGTACTCTTTAAAGCCTAATTCAGTAACAACTAAGTCTAATTTATCAAGTAAATAAACACCACTACCGTCAGCCAACGTTGAGCCTAAGCCTAACTGTGGAATAGGGTTACCCGTTAATTGTAGTGAAATAAAGACAGCAGGAATAGTATAAGCAAAAATCAATACTATGTACTGAGCAATTTGCGTGTAAGTAATACCTTTCATACCACCCAATACGGCATAAACCCAAACAACGAACATACCGATGTAAAGACCTAAATCGTAATCAACTTCTAGGAAGCGAGAGAAAGCAACACCCACACCTTTCATTTGACCAATGATGTAAGTTAATGACGCGATGATTAAACAAACAACGGCAACGACACGTGCTGTTTTTGAGTAATAACGGTCAAAAATGAATTCAGGTACAGTGAACTTGCCGTGCTTACGTAAGTAAGGAGCAAGTAGCATGGCCAGTAGTACATAACCACCAGTCCAACCCATTAAGAAAACTGAGCCACCATAGCCAAGGAAAGAAATCATCCCTGCCATTGAAATAAATGACGCGGCACTCATCCAATCGGCACCAATTGCCATACCATTTTGTAGTGGGGTAACACCACCACCAGCAACGTAAAAGTCACTAGTTGAACCGGCACGAGCCCACCAAGCAATACCAAAGTAAACGGCGAAAGAACCGAACACAGCAATGTATGTATAGAGTTTTAACTCATCCATTATGATTCCTCGACGTTATATTTTTTATCAAGATCGTTCATTTTTTTGGTGTACCAAAAAACTAAACCGACAAAAGTGTAAATTGAACCTTGCTGTGCAAACCAGAAACCTAGTTTGTAGCCACCGATACGTATTTCATTTAAAGGTTCTACTAATAGCAAACCGAACCCAAATGAAACGACGAACCAGATAACAAGACTTATAAATATTAGGCGCAGATTTTCTGACCAATATGTCTGTTTCTCTTCCATTATCCTCTCCTAGCAACTTAACTTATCTGGGTTTTAGCCCAGTTATTATGTGAAGCGTTTATTATTTTTTTACGCTTGATTTATCACCTGTTTTACCAATTAAGGCAGTAGTTACGTTTACTATTAATTCGGATCGCGATAAAACCAAAATCAAAATTCATAGTGAAATTTAACTATTATTGACACTAACAAGGTTTTTCGAATTGAGGTATTACACTTTAGTCTAGATTTTATACTTTAGGGTTGACGTAAGTGGGCTAAATACACTAAAAATAGCTATCTACTAAGTATGTTTTGTTAAAGGCTGAAAGAATATGGATCATGAACTCGCCGAGATTAGTGCTTTCCTTCAAGTGATTCCACCATTCGACACCATACCCGAATCGGTGATGTTACAGTTAGTTAAAGAAATAAATATTTGCTATGTAAGGGCCAAGCAACCGTTACCACCTAATGGTATCGAAGAGGCGCGTCTTTACATCTTACGCAAAGGTGCTTTGGTTTATACCGACCATAATGGTCAGTTAGTGGGAAAATATACCGAAGGTGAAATTTGCAGTGTCTTTTGTCGACCCGCACAACGCAATGAAGTGGAGGTAAATACTGAAGAAGACACTTTACTGTACAGTCTTGATTATCAAACTCTGCTGTCTTTAGTTGCAGACTACCCACAAATAGACGCTTTTTTTATGCAAACTGCTGCAGAACGTTTAAAAGGAAAAATGAGTAAGGTTAATGAAGACGCAATTATTAATTCTTCACTGATTAATAACCCGATTAGTCAATTTTATCACCAACCGGTATTAACCATTAACAGTCATCAAAGCATACAAGAAGCGGCGCTAAAAATGACTGAAAAAGATATTTCTTGCTTAGTCGTCATCGATGATAAAAAAAGTGGTGTCAGTGCACCTGTTGGTATAGTAACTGATAAAGATATTTGTCGACGTTGTGTCGCTGAAGGGTTAAGTTTTACCCAGCCAGTTAGCGAGATTATGACCACAGATATGGCAACGTTACCCGAGCAAAGTAGCGCTTATGATGCGCTTATGTTAATGATTAGCAAGCGTATTCACCACCTTCCTATTACTGGCTTTAGTGATTCTGGAGAGTATGGCGAACTAGTGGCGATGGTAACTATCACTGACTTAATGAATAATGAAGGCCATAACGCCGTCAATATCACCAGTATCATTCGTAAAGCGGCAACCATTAACGATTTGATCCGTATCAGTAAATTATTACCAAAATTACAAATTCGTATGGCTAAACTTGGCACCAGCGCTGATCATATCGGTAAAAGTATTAGCGCGATAACGATGGCATTTACGATTCGAATTATTGAAATGTCAGAAAAGATTAATGGTAAAGCGCCAGTTCCTTATGCATGGGTAGCTTGTGGTTCTCAAGCAAGGCAAGAGCAGCTTGCTCATTCTGACCAAGACAATGCTTTAATTATTTCTGATCAGCTACAACCTGAGCATGAAGCTTGGTTTGAAAACCTTGCCTCGTTTGTGTGTGATGGTCTTGCTGCCTGCGGTTTTATTCTGTGTCCTGGCGATATTATGGCTTCAAACCCTAAATGGCGACAACCACAAAAAATGTGGCATCAATATTTTGAGCAATGGGTGAATACGCCAAGCCCACAGGCGTTACTTAATGGTAGTGTCTTCTTTGATTTTGCTACAGTACATGGCGACGATTCTTTACTTAACGAAGTACGTAGCAAGCTGCTGGCAAAAACCAAAGGTAATAGTTTATTTCTCGCACACCTGTCTAGAAATGCTTTTATGCTGAGGCCACCACTGGGGTTTTTTCGGGATTTTGTGTTAATTTCTGATGGTGAGCATAAATCGAGTCTAGATATTAAGCACAATGGTATAGCGCCGATTGTTGATCTGGCAAGAATTTATGCGTTAGCCGAAGGGATCGCATCAGTGAACACTATAGAGCGGCTTAGAAAAGTAGCCGGAAGCCCTTCTATCTCTAAAGAGTCGGCGGCTAATTTAATTGATGCTTATGAATTTTTAGGTATCTTGCGTTTAGAGCACCAAGCCAATTTACTACAAGCAGGTAAAGAGCCAAATAATTATTTGTCACCAAAAAAATTATCTAAGCTCGAACGTGAACATTTAAAGGATGCTTTTAAAGTCATCAAAGCATTACAAGACAGCAGACAGTCAACGTACTAAGGTTAAATATGCTCAGCAATCACCCTTTGTTTTATTGGTTACTCGGTTATGAAACTCAACGAAAACGTGCTTGGGCGCGAGCGCCAGAAGGGGCCTTAAAAGACTTTCTTGCTGTTCGTTTTCCTGCACCTGATACACCATTAAATGATATTGAAATTTTGTCTGTTGATTTTGAAACCACTGGCCTTCATGCCCTTAACGATAAGTTACTGAGTGTTGGCTTTATTGGCGTAAAACAGCAGCAAATATCGTTAAAAGATAGCTATCATCAAATCATTAAAACGAAGGATGACCTTTGCGCAGATAACGTTATTATTCATCAAATAACCGATCAACAAAAAGAACAAGGCGCGCCATTAAAAGAGGTGGTTGAAGCCTTACTCAAAGCTTTGGCTGGAAAAGTAATGTTGGTACATTTTGCTCGCATTGAAAGACAATTTTTGCAACAAGCTTGTTTGGCACTTTATGGCGTAGTACCACCCTTTCCGATGATAGACACCCTCATGATAGCGAAGCGTCAACTTGATAAAAAGGATGTCGCTTACGACCCCTCGGAATTAAGATTGTCAACTTTGCGCCACGATCATGGTTTACCAAATCATTTTGCCCATAACGCTTTAAATGACGCTATAGCTACGGCAGAACTGTTAATGGTACAAATGAGTGAAATGTCTGATAACAACTCACTTAAATTGCACGATTTATTATTGTAATTTCGGCCCAATGAACCCATAAAAATTAACGGCAAGTAAATCTGTTAAAGGTAACGGTGATATTTTCAAGTTGACTATTATCTTTGAAAAAACACCCCTGATAACTTACTGTAGCTTTTATTTGAAATAGTTTATGGTGACCGTTTAGGCTTTATCAACTGAAGTTGATGTAGACTTAGCATTGGCTTTTATGATTTCAATATCTACTTTATCAATAAGTAATAAGACATCCGCTAATTTTTTTCTTAAATCAGCAGAGAGCTTGTTAGGGAAGCTACATTTTTTGGCGACAGAAAGTGATTCTCTGCGAATAACGATGTTAAGTAAGTTCTGAATAGAGTCGGTATTTGATAGTGCTAATGCGGGGAGTGGTTTTTCAACGGCTTGATTAAAGGTATCGTATGCTTCTTGTAATGCTACTTTTGCTTGTTTTAGTCTAGCCATGTAACCACCTATTTTATTGTTATTAAGAGCCTATTTGTATTTATCATGATTAATTAAAATACCTACGGCCCCTTCTACAATAAATAGATTTGAAAATTTGTCTAGTGTTATTCGTTAGTAATTAAACGATTGCAGTAGTGTTAACATTATTATCTTGCCTTGAACCTACAGCTAACCTTAGTTTCATGCTCTTACTTGATGATAAAATTTTAGTTGGTTAATTTCGCTTTTTTGATGATGGTAAATAATTCATCTTTTAAATGTAAACGCTGCTTTTTTTTTTGATCGAGATATTCATCAGAAGTATTTTCTGCCCCCTGTTCAATATGATGTACTTCTTGATCGAGCTCGTGATATTTTTTGAATAAGCGAGCAAAATGAGCATCATTCATTTTTAGGCTGCGTATTTCATCAGCAAATTCTGGAAACTTGTGGTGTAAATCATGTTTTCTATTATTATTTTTTATCCCTTATGTTGCGCAATTAATACAAGTTGTTGTGTAAGGTAAAGCGTGTAATCTTTCGATGTTTATTAGGGTGTCACAGCTTGCACAAACGCCATATTTTTTATTTTCTAGACGATTTAATGCGGCAGTAATATGCTTTAGTTCAGCTTTTGCTTGGTGATGAATTTCATCTAGCACTTCATCATTCTCGGTTTCGGTCGCTTGTTCGGCAAAGTCCTGTGAGCGACCTTGGTGTAAATCAGCTTCAATAGCACTTATGCGATGTTCTAGCTGAGTTTTTTTCTCTGTTAGCGAGGTTAATATTTCTTGATGAGTCATGTCATTTTCCTTTGAACGATAACGGCGATGACTTTATTTTATGACAACGTTGGCTAATTGTTTTGATTTAGCGCAAGTGCAGGCGAATAATTGGCAAATTAGGGCTGATAAATATAATGTAATGCCAATAAAAAAGACGCTGTAAGTGTCTTTTTTATTGGGTTATAAAGCTGTTTATTTAGAAAACTGAAACTCTTTGGGCGGCGTTGCTCCCATTAAATGTTCAACAAAATAATCCCAACGTTTGCGCATCATATAAGGTTCACGCGCAAAACCGTGGCCGCGATTAGGTAACATTAACATATCAAAATCTTTGTTAGCCTTAATCAAAGCTTCAACAACAATTAAAGTATTGTAAGGTGGTACATTGGTATCGGTTGTACCGTGAGCGATCAATAATTTACCTTGCAAACTGTCAACCGATAACTGGTTTGCTTGGCTGTCGTAATTGCTAATGCCCTCTTCATTTATAACTTCAAGACCATGGTATTTTTCGCCCCATTCATCAGCATAGTTACGGTTATCATGATTACCTGCCTGGGATACGGCTACTTTGTAGAAGTCTGGAAAAGTTAATAACGCACGAGTTGATGCGAAACCACCACCAGAATGGCCCCAAATACCAACGCGTGTCGCATCAATCCAATTATGACGCTTAGCTAACTGTTCAATGGCAGAAACTTGATCAGGAATACCACTGTCGCCCATATTGCCATAATAAAATTCATGGAAAGTTTTTGAGCGACCCGGTGTACCCAAGGCGTCGATTTCTATAACAATAAAGCCTAACTCAGCAATAGCTTGATTATCGCCACGAGCGCTACGAAAATGACGGCCACGAATACTACCTACTTGTGGACCTGGGTATAAATAATTAACCACAGGGTAAGATTGGCTGGCGTCAAAATTTGTTGGCTTGTACATTAAACCATAAATATCATTTTTACCGTTTCTGTCTTTAACAATAAATTCAACCGGTGCTTGCCAGCCAGACGCTTTTAATTGGCTAATATCCATGGTTTCTATGGCCAATTCTTTGTTATTACTAACGGCACGTACTCGGCTTATTTCAGCGGTTGTTGGTGTTGCTGCGCGGTCTAAAAAGTGTGTGCCGGCTTTGTTTAACGTAATGCGATGATGCTTTTTCTCGGGTGTTAATAAGGTTAACTCAGAGCCATCTTTGTTAACGCTGTAAAGATAATGGTAATAAGGGTCACTGCCTTCTTTACCTGCGCCAGTGAAAATAAGCTTACCCGTTTTTTGATTAACATGGAGTAATTCGATAACTGTCCAGTCACCTTGGGTAATTTGTTGTTTAACTTTCCCCGTTGCTAAATCTATTAGGTATAAATGTCCCCAGTTACTGCGCTGAGAAAACCAAATAGCCTCATTACTTTTTTCTAAATACTGCCAACTAATGCCATCGACACCTGATTCAAAAAAGCTTTTTTGCGTTTCTGACATAACACGCTTAACTTTACCGGTTTTAGCATCAGCAATTTTTAACGTGGCAGTTTTGTGATCGCGCGTAGAAGAAACAAAGGCAAATGTTTTACTATCGTCAGCCCAATCTATGTCTAATAGTTCGCCGTTACGTCCAGCGACATGGTCGGTGATTGTTGAACGGTGAGCATCGGGTGCCATATCAAGTGGCGTGACCTTTTTACTTTCAACGTCGATAACGACACGATGGATAGCAAATATATGTTCATCACCCGGTAACGGATACTTCCAAACGTCAATTTTTGGATGGCCAACGGCGGTTGACACTATGCCCATGTCACCTACGTTGCGGCCATCATGTTTAAAGGTGGTTAATTTTTTTGAGTCAGGCGCCCAAGTCACTACGGGAGAATCACGACGAACCCAGCCAGCATTATTGGTTGCATAGCCAAAGTCTTTAATACCGTCAGTGGTGAGTTGGCTTTCTTTATTTGTTATTAAATCACGTAACCATAGATTATGATTGCGAATAAATACGGCACGTTTACCATCAGGTGATAATTTTTCCGTACTTTTTTGGCTGAGTTCATCAAGCTGACATAAATAATGAGTTAAATCACATTGGTAACTCTTTGCCTTTACTGAAAATTTGATGTTGTTTGCAGATATAAACTCTACTTGAGTGAAAGGGAAGTTATCGTGGTTTACTTCACTATCAGTAATGCGAGCAAGTGATTCGGCTAATTTTTTATGATCGAATGCAAGAGACTTTTTCTGGCTATTAATATCAACTTTAAAAAATTTATCGCCTTCTTCAGTATGGCTGCGGTATACCAAAGTGTCATTGCTTGACCATAACGGATAATCAACAGTACCTGTTACTAACTTACTGGTATAGCTTGATAATTGTTGTTCAGCTTTTTTATAGTCGTCAACGCTTAGTTGTTTTGCCGACAACAGGGTTGGTGTCAGTGCAGAGATAATTGCAACGCCACTGGCAAGAATAAGAGATTTTCTCATCTAAATTTACCTTTTTTCATTATTAGTTATTCACTCGAGGATAATACAAGCAAAGCTATGATCAGCCTAACATTTCCTAACCGTTTCAAGTGTAATTATCGTTAAATAAACACTTTTATAAGATGAAAGAATCGTTATTAACAGGCCAAAAACATCCTCCTTTAGACTTATGTCTAATTTCTAAATAGCGATTAACGTTTTAAGTTATATCCATAAAATAAAAATAAAACGATAAAAAGTAGCCAAAAGATCGTATCTGCAGTTTTTCTGAGGCTAATACACAACAAACGGGGATAGCAAAATGTTTAACAAGAAAAAGCTTCTATTAGCAACAGGATTATTCGCACTGGCTGGCACAGCAAATGCAGCTTACGAAATTAAATTAGACAACGACGACAGTATTACTTTCGGTGGCTATATCAAAGCCGACGCACGTTACATAGACGGTACTGTTGCAGCAACTGATTATTGGTATGGTAGTGGCACAGCACTAGACAAGAGTATTTCTAACTTTGGTATTGCTGTAAATGAATCACGCATTAATACTAAATATAAACATGGTGATTTAACCGGTTTTATTGAAATGGATTTCTATGGAGACGCTGTTAGAGGAGGGGGTAATGAAATTATCTCAAATTCGTCAAACCCGCGTATTCGTCATGCATTTATTAAATATAAAGATCTATTAATTGGTGACACGTGGTCAACTTTTGTAAACACCAGTGCACTTGCAGAAGCCGCTGATTTTGGTGGTCCATTGTTATCGGCAGCTTTTATTCGTCAAGGACAAGTTCGTTACACTATGGGTAACTTTCAGGTCTCTGTTGAGAATCCAGAATCATATGGCGGTGTCAGTGGCAATGATTCTATGCCTGATGTTATTGCTCGTTACAATTTTAAAGGTGATTGGGGTAATGTCGCTATTGCCGCGGTAGCCAAACGATTACAAACCGTTGGTGGTAATGAAGAATCAGCGCTAGGTTATGGTATTTCAGGTCGCATTAATACTTTTGGCAAAGATGACTTTCGTTTTCAATTTCATGGTGGTGAAGTAGGTCGCTATATTGGCGTAACCGCATCAAAAGATTTAATTGGCGAAGAAGTTGAAGAAACAACCTCAATCAGCGTTGCATACCGTCATTTCTGGACCGAAGATTTACGAAGCACAGCCTTTTATGGTAACACCACAACAGAAGTTGCAGACTATGACCGTACACATTGGGGCGTAAATTTATTTAAAAATGTTACTCAGCAATTATCCTTTGGTGTTGAGGTAGGTAATTTTGAAATGGCAGATAAAAATGTTGATTCTGACTACTTACAATTTTCAGCAAAATACGTTTTATAAGTATACCGTCTCAGAAAAGCAAAGAATTCACACGTTTTGCGTTAGTTGACCTCCTATTCTGAGGTTTTTTGGGGAAGCTTTTGCTTCCCCTTTTTTATGTACAGGATGTACGGTATAGCGTGGTGGCATGGATGCCAAAGAACGCATATGTACAGGATGTACGGTATAGCGTGGTGGCATGGATGCCAAAGAACGCATATGTACAGGATGTCATCTTGAGACAAAAACAAGTGTCATCCTGAATTTATTTCAGGATCTAATGTTATGAATATGACAAGAAGCACAGATACTGAAACAAGTTCAGCATGACGAAGTCTTTTTTAGCATAAGTTCAGCATGACGGAGTCTTTAGAATAAGTTGGGTATGACGAGGTATTTAGAATAAATTCAGCACGACGCAGTATTTATAATACATAACCGTCATCCTGAATTTATTTAAGGATCTAGTCGTTGATACTGATAACTTCAGTATCAACATCCCCCTCTACTACTTTTTAAACTTAGCAAAGGCATCAGCAAAAGCGTTACCCATAGCGGCATTTTCACTCTTTTTAGCAGGTGGCTTTGTATTACGTTGCGGGTTTGGCTTAGCCATTTTGGGTGTGGTATTTTGTGAGCGAGGCTGCGGCTTATTCGTTTGCTGGTTTTGTTCTTGCTTGGTGGTCACTGTTTCATCTAAACGCATGGATAAGCTAATGCGTTTTCTAGCCGCATCAACTTCCATCACTTTTACTTTAACAATATCACCTGCTTTAACAATTTCACGCGGGTCGCTAACAAATTTGTCAGTCAGTGATGAAATATGTACTAAGCCATCTTGATGAACACCTAAATCGACAAAGGCACCAAAATTGGCAACGTTTGAAATAACACCTTCAAGTACCATGCCGACAGTTAAGTCATTAATGGTATTTACACCTTCTTTAAACTGTGCGGCTTTAAAGACAGGTCGAGGATCTCTGCCGGGTTTTTCTAGCTCACTAATAATATCTTTAAGCGTTAATTCGCCAATATTAATATCATTGAGATCTGCGATATTAATTTTACTCAATTGTTCACTATTACCGATTAAATCACTAATTTTGCTATTAAGGTGGGCAATGATCTTTTCAATAACTGGGTAGCTTTCTGGATGAACACCTGAATTGTCTAGTGGATTTTTACCACCTGAAATACGTAAAAATCCCGCTGCCTGTTCAAAAGCTTTTGGACCCAAACGCGCTACTTTCTTGAGTTCTTTTCTGTCATCAAAACGACCATGTTCGTCGCGGTAAGCAACGACGTTATCAGCCATCGTTTTATTTAATCCTGAAACTCGTGTTAATAGCGCAGCCGAGGCGCTATTTAAATCAACACCGACATTATTTACACAATCTTCTATGACATTGTCGAGGGTTTTACTTAGCTGGCTCTGACTTACGTCATGTTGATATTGACCAACACCAATCGCTTTAGGGTCAATTTTCACTAGTTCAGCTAATGGGTCTTGTAAACGCCGTGCAATAGAAACCGCACCACGAATGGAGACGTCTAAATCAGGAAATTCTTTTGCTGCAAATTCTGAAGCAGAATAAACAGAAGCACCTGCCTCACTGACCATCACTTTTTGTGGTTTATTTGCTTCTAAGGCTTGAATAACCTCTGCCGCGAGTTTGTCACTTTCACGTGAGCCAGTACCATTACCTATCGCGAGTAATTCAACTTTGTGTTGTTGGCATAAACTGACTAAGGTTCGTACTGATTTTTCCCAATGATTCTGTGGTGCGTGTGGGAAAATTGTCGCGGTTTGTAATAATTTACCGGTAGCATCAACAATCGCTACTTTACAACCCGTTCGCATACCTGGGTCTAAGCCCAATGTCGTTTTTGCACCAGCGGGCGCGGCCATTAATAAATCACTTAAATTGGTGGCAAAAACTTTTATCGCCCCATTTTCTGCTTGTTCACGTAAATTACCCAATAATTCAGTTTCTAAGCTTAGGCTTAATTTTATTTTCCATGCCCAGCGTACTACTTTAGTGATAAATTCTGCACCCGCCTGTCCGGTTAAACGCAGATTGTAGTGTTCACAAATAATTTGTTCAGCACTTGAGTACTGACTATCTTCTTGGTTTGGGTCTACGTTGATACTGAGTTGTAATATTTTTTCATTGCGACCACGCAACATCGCTAAAGCACGATGAGAGGGAACATTTTTTAATAATTCTGAGTGCTCAAAATAGTCGCGATATTTAGCGCCTTCTTGCTGTTTTCCTTTAGCGACAACACTGGTTAAATGCGCTTGCTTTAATAAATGCTTACGCAGCTTTTGTAATAAATTGGCGTCTTGAGCAAAACGTTCAATGAGGATATAAATAGCGCCCTCAAGGACTAATTTTTCATCGCTAAAACTTGCATCATTATTGATAAAAGTTTTTGCTTCAACTTCTGGCGTTAACGCCCAGTTATTATAAAGGTTATTGGCAAGTGGTTCTAAACCCGACTCTATGGCTATTTGGCCTTTAGTGCGACGCTTAGGTTTAAACGGCAAATATAAATCTTCTAAACGGGTTTTGTTGTCTGCGGTTTGTAATTCTTTTTCTAATGCAGGCGTTAATTTATCTTGTTGGGTGATGCTGGTAACAATGACTTTTCGACGGTCTTCAAGCTCACGTAAATAACTTAAACGTTGATCAATGTGGCGCAGATGATTATCGTCTAACCCTTGAGTAACCTCTTTACGGTAACGCGCAATAAAAGGTACGGTTGCGCCGTCATCAAGCAAGTTAATTGCTGAAGTTATCTGAGCGGTTTTAACGTTAAGTTCTGTTGCGATGAGTTCAGCAATGGTAGCCATTAATTGACGAGCCTTTTTGAAAGAATAAGTTTTAAAGCATTATGTTGCTATGGTTTGATAGCAGCATCAATTTGCTTGTTAGGTTTGTGGGTGAAGATTAATGATTGAAAAAAGAATGTTTTGTTTATCACGTTTTCGTGTGAAAAACATTAGCCAAGTTAGACCTCAGTAAGGTCACTTGGCATTCAATGGCGATGTTAGAACGCTTAATTTTCGGGTAGGTCTGTTGGTAAATCGGCAGACAACCACTGACAAATCAGGTCGTTTGCTGTTTCTAACCCCGTATATTTTAATGATGAAAAAGCTTGTACGGTAATATCAGCATTTAACGATGCTAAGGCTTTTTTAACCTGAAGCACTTCAGCACTTCTTTTACCTTGTGAAAGCTTGTCACATTTTGTTAATAACGCCAATATTGGTAAATCACTGTCCGCGGCCCATTGGATCAAGTCCATATCAAGATCTTTTAACGGATGACGAATATCCATTAAAATAACTAGGCCTTTTAAACAATCACGTTTTTCTAAATATTCGCCAAGCGCTTTTTGCCATTTCTTCTTCATTTCAATTGGAACTTTGGCAAAGCCGTAACCGGGTAAGTCAACTAAACGTCTGTTAGGTGCGACTTCAAAAATGTTAATAAGTTGCGTTCGACCTGGTGTTTTACTGACACGAGCTAAACCGCGTTGGTTGGTTAAGGTATTTAGTGCGCTTGATTTACCCGCATTTGAACGTCCCGCAAAGGCCACTTCTATACCGTTGTCTTCAGGCAAGCGACGAATATCCGGCGCACTTAAAGTGAAAGTGGCTTTACTTAAATGAATAACAGGTGATGACAAAATGGTGTCCAATAACAAATAAAAAAAGCATTATATCTTTTTTTTCTCGTGAAACAGTAAAAAGTGTCATTTTTTAAGCTTAATTTTTACTATGCTTATTACACCGTGATGATATTAGTGTAAAATGTGACTAGTTTTTATATTCATCCGTTTATTTTTTAGTGAATACTTAATCAATAGTAATAGAGCAGAGAGCCATTCAATGAATAAAATTATCTTTTCGTTAATTCTTGCCGTAACGAGTATTAATGTCGCGTTCGCAGCAACCGGAAATGTTGATACAGGTAAAAGTAAAGCCGCTATGTGTAGTGCTTGTCATGGTGCTAATGGTATTGGCACAAGTGATGCGTTTCCTAACTTAGCGGGTCAACATGCTGCCTATATTGTTAAACAACTACAAGCATTTAAAAGTGGTACACGTGTCAACGCTATGATGGGGTCAATGGCTGCTGGCTTATCTGATCAAGATATGACTGATATTGGTGCTTACTTCTCAAGTTTAGATAGAAGTGGCGCAATCGTTTCAGTTGAACTTGATAGCATGTATTCAGCCCCGACTGCCGTAGTAGAAACTGTAGCTTATGTTGGCAATGCTAGTGCCGGTAAGAGTCTTTACGAATTAGGTGACGCTTCACGTAATATTGCTAGTTGTATTGGCTGTCATGGGAAAGAGGGCAATAGTCAGGTACTAATCAACCCTAATTTAGCCAATCAACATGCCCAATATATTGAAAAGCAATTACATGCTTTTAAAGATAAAACGCGTATTAACTATGCAATGAATCAATTTGCTGGTGCGATGACCGATGAAGATATTGCCGATATGGGCGCTTATTTTTCTGATACCAAGGCCGTTGCTCATGTAAAGTCCAAACGTGTGACTAAGGTCGCGGTTATTACGGAAGAAGCGATTGCTGGAAAAGCAAAGTCAGCGATGTGTAGTGCTTGTCACGGTGTGGACGGTAATAGTTTAGTGCCTATGTATCCAAAATTAGCAGGACAACATGCGGAATATACGGCTAAACAACTTAAAGAGTTTAAATCTGGTGCGCGTGAAAATGCGGTAATGGCAGGTATGGCGGCAGCTTTGTCTGAGCAAGATATGGCTGAATTAGGCGCATATTTTGCCAGTCAAAAACCAACGCCAGGTAATGGCAAGGGCTCTGAACTAGGGCGAAAACTATACTTTGGTGGAGACACAGCTCGTGGTATTACCGCTTGTATCGCTTGTCATGGCGCAACGGGTAAAGGTGTTGCAAAAGCTGGTTTCCCTGTTGTTGCTAATCAAAGTGTTGAATACCTAACTGCACAGTTAATGAGTTTTAAAGCCGGTGAACGCTATAATGATCGTAATGGTATGATGCGAAATATAGCTAAACGTTTGAAGAAAGATGACATTGATGCATTAGCGCAATACATGTCTTCAATGAAATAAAACACGGTTAAAGGAATATTTTTAAAAAAGCAGCTTAATAAGCTGCTTTTTTATGCCTGTTAAGTGATCAATAAATTAGTGCGATGGGTATAACTTGTGTAAACTGTTTGATATTGAAGACTGCAATGCCTAAGGTAATCACCTTACCTATCATTGCTAGCCACATTTAATTATCTACATATAGAGAGCTCATTGATGAAAAGAATACTACTAAGCTTGGTTTTATTAGGAACAAGTGCACTAAATATCAGCTATGCTGCCCAAGGCAATGTTGATGCCGGTAAAACAAAATCTGCAATGTGTGGAGCATGTCACGGTGTTGATGGTAATAGCTTAGTACCTATGTATCCTAGTCTGGCTGGGCAAGGTAGTCGTTATATCGCGAAACAATTAGCTAACTTTAAAACTGGGCTAACTTCGGGTGGAAAAGAAGGTCGTGTTAATGCAATTATGGGTGGTATGTCCATGGCATTGAGCGAACAAGATATGCTTGACTTAGGTGCTTATTATAGTGCACAACCTGTAAAGTATGCGGGTGGAGAAACCAGTAATGTTGGCAAAAAACTATATTTTGGCGGTGACCTAGAGCGTGGAATTACCGCTTGTATTGCTTGTCATGGCGCTGATGCAAAAGGTATGTCACAAGCTGGTTTCCCGGCTCTGGCAGGACAAAATGCAATGTACTTAACTGCTCAGTTGGAAAGTTTTCGTTCGGGAGCTCGCTACAATGACAATAATGGCATGATGCGAAATATTGCGATGAAACTAGAAGATGCAGATATTGCCGCCTTAGTGCAGTACATGGCGACGATAAAATAGTCGCTTATAACGCATGTAGTCCTGAACATTGTCTTTATTTGCCATTCATGGCACCAAGACATACCGTTCATCCTGAACATAAAGCAGCTTAATAAGCTGCTTTTTTATTGGCTAAGATACGTTAATGTCGTAGACTAAAATAGATATTATTAGTTGGTAATTTGTTGATTTTAAAGGTGAGGGTAATTATCTTGATGAAACAGGGTCTTTAGTGAAAAATCATTCAGTTATTAATAATATGATTGCTTGTCATCAATGCGATTCGTTATTACCTATGCCGTATTTATTAGAAGGACAAAATGCTTTCTGCGGTTGTTGTGGCGCGATACTGTTTTCAAAGAAGAGGGATGCGATTAATCGAACCCTTGCTGTCGCCATTGCTGGGTTATTGTTTTTCCCCCCAGCGGCATTATTACCTATTATTGGCATCGGCGCAGCAGGTCTTTACAACGATGCCTCTCTGGTTGACTGTATTACACTTTTAATCGATAGTCGCAATTACGTACTCGCCTTTGCTGTTTTTATGTTTACCATTGCTATCCCTGTAGTGAGGCTGATCGCGGCCTTATATATTTCATGGTGCATAAAGTTTCAGAAAATTAAACCTTCGTTGTTAGTGTTTTTTCGCTCTTATCATGTTTTAGATACTTGGACGATGCTTCACGTATTTTTACTGGGTGTTGTTGTCTCTATGTATAAACTTTCTTCAATGGCTGATATGACGATTGATGGTGGGTTAATTAGCCTAATATTCCTGTTGTTATGTTCAACATTGGTGTCGGTCACAATAGATCAGCACAATATATGGCATGAGCTGGAGAAATCTCTTGAGCAATAAAGCCCTTGCCGCAGGTTTAGGCAGTTGCCCAAAGTGTCATAAGCTCAATGTTATGCATAGCGAGCGACAAGTCTGTTCACGTTGTTTAACGCTATTTTCTGCTCGAAAACCTAAGAGTTTTGAATACACGCTAGCTTGGACCATTGCCGCATTAGTGATGTTTATTCCGGCTAATATCTATCCTATGATGGTTTTTTATACTTTCGGCAAACCCGAAGCCTCAACCATTTTGGAGGGTATTGCCATTTTTATTCAAATAGGGATGTTGCCAGTAGCGGTCATCATTTTTATTGCTAGCTTTGTAATACCTTTAGGGAAAATAATTGGGTTATTTACCTTGATGTACAGCACCAAAAGAAAAACACAATTGTCGTTAAAACAACAAGGAAAATTATATTATATTGTCGAATTTTTAGGACCATGGTCAATGCTCGATGTATTCGTGGTGACGGTTATGGCAGCGGTTGTTAACTTAGGCTTTTTATCTAGCATTGAACCAGCAGTTGGTATTACCTACTTTACCTTAATGGTGGTTTTTACCATTTTTGCCGTGGAAAACTTTGATCCGCGATTATTATGGGATAACTATCAGAAGCATAATCATCAGTCACTTTCTGAAAAAACATATAACAATACGGATGTCCCTCATCATGACAAATAAAACTATTCTTGCCGAATCAAAATCCATGATTAAAAGTCGAGAAGGTATTTCTGCTATCTGGTTAGTGCCTATTATTGCGTTGTTGTTTGTTGCTTGGTTAATTATAAAAGCTGTTTCTGACCGAGGCACGTTTATCACTGTTCAGTTTGAAAGTGCCAGTGGTATTGTGGTTGGTAAAACTCAAGTTCGCTATAAAGGACTTACCACAGGTATTGTACGTCACGTTGAAGTATCTGAAGACTTACAGAGTGTTATTGTAGAAATTGAAATGATTTCAAGCTCGAAAAAAATGTTGACTGATAAAACACGTTTTTGGTACGTGACTGCCGACGTTTCATTTCAAGGAATTACCGGATTAGACACTTTGTTATCAGGGAGTTATATAAATGTGATACCTGATATTGAAGAAGAAGGTATAGCAAAGAGTCATTTTATTGCTTTAAGTGAAGAACCGGTATTAGATCAAGCAATGCCAGGTTTACATGTATCATTAACAACAAAAACCTTGGGTTCATTAGGCAAAAAATCACCGGTTTTATTTAAACAAATTACCGTCGGTTATGTCGCTGGATTTAACTATGAGGCAACTTCTGATCTGATCAATATTAACCTTTTTATTGAACCTGAGTACGCTAACTTAGTAAAAGAAAACTCGCGTTTCTGGAATACCAGTGGCGTAACAGTATCGGGTTCATTAACTAGTGGCGTTACTGTTCATACCGATTCGTTGGCTTCTGTTGTTGCTGGAGGTGTGGCTTTTGGAAACTCTGATTATGAAGCGGTTATGGGACCGGCTATTAATGGCCAAAATTTCACCTTGTATTCTGATTATGAAACCGCCAATATGGGCCATGAAATTCAGTTAATGTTAAACTGGAATTCAGGTATAGATCGCGATGCAGCAATTATGTATCAAGGGTTAACATTAGGAAAAATTACCGACTTTACTCGTATTGATCCCGAAGAAAGGATCATCGAAGCCAGTGCTATTATCAATCCTCGTATCATTCCCTATTTAACCAGTGGTTCGCAGTTTTTTGTTATAGCGCCCAATTTGGACTTAGGCGGCGTTACAAACTTACATACATTAATGTTAGGCGCGCACATTGGTATTCGTCCATCAGTTGATGGTAAACCGTTAAATAAATTTAACGTCTATAATCAAGAGCCTGCCTACCAATATAGCGAACCTGGGTTACATTTAGTGTTAAAAGCACAAGATGTTGGTTCCTTAACCATAAGCTCTAATATTTATTATAAACAGCAAAAAGTAGGTACTATTCAGGCAATTGAAAATATTGGTCCGAGTGAGTTTTTAGTACACATCTTCATTGAACCTAAATACAAAAGCTTTGTTTCTAGTGATAGTCACTTTTGGAACGCCAGTGGTTTGCATATTTCAGGTGGCTTACAAAATTTTGATATACAAGCGCAATCTATTCAGTCGATGTTAGCGGGCGGTATTGCTTTTGACTTAGGAGATAATAATGAAAAATTAGCACCTAAGAATGGTGATGATTTTCAGTTATTTATTGATAAAAATGTGGCTAAACAACGTTCAACATTTAACCTGTATACGAATAGTGCCCATGGTTTAAGTACCAAAACTCGTATCATGCTAAGGGGTGAAGAAATTGGTTCTGTTCATAAAGTCATTCGCCAGCAAGACCAAGTTACCCTTCAGGTTGGGGTCTTAGCCGATTATGAATATATTCTACGAGAAAACAGTCAGTTTTGGCTCGTTAATGCCGACTTGTCTTTGTCAGGAATGACAAATACTGATGCTTTATTTGGCGGGGCGTATATCAGCGTTAACGTTGGAGAGGGTGAAAAAGCCCATGATTTTATTGTCACTGACTTACCACCGGCAAAACACTTATCATCAAAAGGACTACAACTTTCGCTAAAATCAGAGCAAGGGAATGTCGTTAATCCTGGCAGTCCGATTAGCTTTAGAGGCATAGCTGTAGGACAAGTGGATAATGTCTCTCTCGATACCACAGGTAATAACGTTGAAATAAATATTACTGTTGATGAAGAATACCGACATTTAGTTTCAAATTTTACCCGTTTCTATAACGCCAGTGGTGTAACAATAAGTGGTGGTCTAGGGAATTTTATTGTTAAAACAGAATCTGCTGATGCGATATTAAAGGGGGGGATCAGTTTTATAAACCCAGAAATAAAGCCTGAGCAAGACACCGTTGAAGAGGGAGAGAAATTTACCTTATTTGATAATGTTGAGTATGCAAAATTAGCGGGCGTTGCCATAGAAATTCATTTTAGTGATGTTGAGGGCTTGAAAAACAATTTAAAAATAAAATATCAAGATCAACAAGTTGGCTTAGTTTCTCGGATCAAATTTGATCAGCAAGGATTTGGCGCGACCGTTTATGCTTTTTTAAATGACAGTGGTCAAAAGTTTGCGGTTGCAGACTCAAAATTTTGGTTTGCTAAACCAGAGCTTGCTCTTGTGGGCTCAGTAAATGTTGGCGCTATTCTAGAGGGGGGCTTTATTGGATTAATGCCAGGTAAAGGAGAAATAAGTCATCGCTTTGAAGCCAAAGCGATTATGCCTGTAACAACAACGCTTCCTTCAGGGTTAAATCTTTCATTAAGTGCAAAAACCTTAGGTTCAGTAAGAACAGGCAATCCTGTGCTCTATCGACAAGTTAAAGTTGGTCGGGTAATTGGTGTCGATTTATCACCTACCGCCGACACCGTTAATATCTATATTAATATTTATCCACGTTATGCGCCTCTAGTAAGCCAAAGCAGTCAGTTTTGGAATACCAGTGGTATTCGTATTGATGCGGGGCTTTTTTCAGGGATCAATATAGACTCAGAATCTATAGAAACACTGCTTGCCGGTGGAATAGCTTTTGCGACACCTGAGGTTGACGTTAATGAAACTTTTCAGTCAGCAGAGCAAGGACAACTATTTAAGTTAGCACAAGATGTTGATGACGATTGGCATAAGTGGCAACCTAAAATTGAATTGTCGCAATAAGAACAAGAGATACCATCATTAACTTTGTTCAATACACTGTCGGCGATAGCGTTAAGGAAAAGCCGTAAATTTGGTCTAAAGTTATAATTTATTGTCTATTTGTTAATAATTGTAATATTAAAGTTCATATAATTCGCCACAAACCAACAGGTAACGAATTTGCATGACTCATGCTATTAAGCATGAAGACAATATTAACTCATTATAATAATACAGTGGAATAACCTATGGAAAATGAATTCCCCAGCGCTAATAAAGAGCTAACAAACTCTAATCGTATTCAAGTGATGGACTTACTTCGTGGTTTTGCATTAATCGGCATTATTATGATGAATATCGAATGGTTTAATCGCCCGGTTAGCGCATTAATGAGCTTCGATTACAGCCTTACTGGCTTCGATTGGGCATCAAGTTGGTTAGTTAAAGTGTTTGTTGAAGGCAAATTTTATAAATTGTTTTCAATACTTTTTGGTATGGGCTTTGCCATCATGCTAGTTAGAGCGCAAGAGGCAGATCGTAAATTTGGCGTATGGTTTACCCGACGCATCTTGGTATTATTTGTTTTTGGTATGGCGTATTTAATTTTTCTTTGGGGTGGCGATATTATTCATGACTATGCGGTAGGAGGTTTGCTTTTACTGGGTTTTGTTTTACTTTTACGCACTAAAAAATTAGCACGATTTAATACCCCCGCTACGTTCGCAAAAGTGGGTTTTCGCTATTACTGATGCCGTTATTGGTTTCAATGTTTGCCGCTCTTTATTTCGGTGTTACCCGTGATAACACCGAAATAACCAACGATCGGCAACAGGAAATCATCATTAATCAGCAGCTTGATGTGTTACTACAACAAGAAAAAGATAATCCAAAAGAAATATGGGTTAATAAAAATACAGAGATTGAAGAAGAAAGTACCCTAACAGCAGCGAGTGGAGCAGTAATCGAGGGTGATGTTGAAGCATTAGAAGAAAGAGAAGAAGCTGTAGAAGAAGTCGATGAAGATAGCATGACCGACGAAGAGCTTATTACTTATAAAGCTCAACAACTTTTTGAACGAAAACAAAACTGTACGCAAGATGAAGCAAAAGAAACAGCAGCTTTTACGCAAACTAGCTATATTGAAGCAACTAAGTACCGAGCTAAAAGCGCCGTTGAAGCTTTAGGTAACACGCCAACCTTTGCCTTCTTTGTTTGTTTACCGCTTTTCATGGTGGGCTATTGGTTAGTCGCTAGTGGCAGAATGAAAAACCCACAACAACACCAAAGTTTCTTTAGTGTTGTGTGCTGGGGCGGATTGAGCATTGGCCTACTGTTAAGTATTGCTGGAACTTTTATTAGCCTACACCCAGTGACAAAAAGTGCTATCGAAGTGAGAGCGGGTGGACAAACTATTTTTTACTATGGGCAGTTTATTCTCTGTGCCGGTTATATCGGGCTGTTTGTAAAATTAGCCAGCAAGGCTTGGTTTATCAAAGGTTTTTCATGGTTGGCACCGTTAGGAAAAATGGCGCTTACTAATTACATCAGTCATTCTATTATCTTAACGACAATTTTCTATGGCTATGCTGATGGTATGTTTGGTCAAATAGCCCGCGGACAACAAATGCTTATTGTTGTCGCGGTGATTTTTGCCCAAGTTGTTTTTTGCACGCTCTGGTTGAAGTTCTTTAGGTTTGGCCCGTCAGAATGGTTATGGCGCTCAATTACGTACATGAAATCGCAACCACTACGCTTAGAACAAAAGCTTAATACAAGTATCGCCTCTTAGGTTTTACTAGGAAAAATCACTGCATAATATGCTGGAATTGTTTAACTGCGATTTCAGCATTTTCACTTTCAGTGATTGCAGTAACAACCGCTATGCTGTCAACACCCGTCTGCCAAACACGTTCTGCTCGTTGAAGATTAATGCCGCCAATGGCTACAACTGGAATATTGCTCGCTAATTTCAATAGCTGTTGTAAGTTCTCTACCCCTTGAATTTGTCCGCTCATATTTTTAGTTTTAGTTGGAAATATAGCGCCAATCGCTAAATAAGAGGGTTGTAATTGTTGTGCTAATAAAAATTCATAACAACCATGAGTACTAATTCCTAAGTGTAAACCTGACTGTTGAATCCTAGTTAAATTAGCATTTTGTAAATCTTCTTGGCCGATATGCACACCGTAAGCACGATGTTTTATAGCTAATTGCCAATAATCATTAATAAACAAGCGCGTTTTATACGGCTGACTAATGGCTATGGCTGCAATGATTAGCGCTTCAAGCTCGATGTCAGTCTTATTTTTCAGCCGCAGTTGAATAATGTTTAAGCCTAATGGTAATAAACGTTTTAACCAATAAAGTGAGTCAACCACAGGGTAAAGCCCAAGCTTAGTATCCGATAGTGCCAACGATGGAAAAGGTGGTAACGCCTGATATTTCTTGACTAGGTTGGATGATATTCTAGGGAAAAAGTCAGCATTATTAGGCCAATGGGTTTGTTGAAATGCGCCATAATAATCGGGTTTTTTAATGCTAGCAGTTACCGATTTAGCTAAACCTTGATTAATAAATGCTTTTGTTAAGGTAAAGGCATCACGTAATAAATAGCCGTGTGCTAAAAAAGCCGTTACTGCGCTAGCGAAGGAGCATCCCCCACCATGACTGTAAGAGGTATTTATTCGCGGTGAAGAGAGTTGATAGCTTATCGATGATTGTTCAACGTGATGTAAACAATAGTCATCACTGATTTGTAAACCATCATTGTCTAACACGGCACTGTGCCCACCTTTTACGATGACGCTGGCGACGCCTAATTCGGAAATTTTTATTGCCAGCTCAACGGGGTCAAGTGTCAATAAGTTTGATAATTGTTGCGCTTCCATCAAGTTGGGAGTAATAACATCCACATAGTGGAACAATAGGGTTAAATCTTCTCGCTCTAGTGTCGAAAAACTACCACCGACGCTCGCTTGGCCAACGGGGTCAAAAACGACACTTATTTTTGGGTAGTTAGCTTTAAAACCTGCTAATAATTCGGTTAACCATGTGACTTGTTCAAGATTGGCTATTAAGCCAATCTTAATGACACTGGGTGGTTTATCATCAATTAATACCTTGGCTTGTTGTTGTAATGTCTCGCAAGCGACCGGATTTATCGAGATAAGGCGGTTAGCGTTCTGTACGGTATTAGCGGTGATCAAATGACAAACTTCAACACCTAAGGCATGACCTGTTTTTATATCGGCGGCAATGCCCGCACCACCTGAGCAATCACTGCCAGAAATCGTCCATACAATTGGTTTTTCTTTAACACTTTCTGTCATAGGTTTATCCTTATTGCCTTATTGCCTTATTGATGCCAAAAAGGTGTCTCTAAGGTTGGCGTTGATGGATGAGCGGTTTGTCGTTGCTGCATTACACCCGCCATGTATCCTTGCTCGCCAGCGACAATAGCTTGTGCGAAGGCTTTTGCCATCAGCACCGGACTATCTGCCAAGGCAATTGCAGAATTTAATAATACGGCGTCGTAACCCATTTCCATGGCTAAACAAGCATCTGAGGGTTTACCAATACCCGCATCTAAAATGAGAGTTGCATCTGGAAGCCGCGAACGAATTGTTGCTAAATTATAAGGGTTCATTAGACCCTTACCTGTGCCTATTGGCGATGCCCAAGGCATGATCACCTGACAACCTAAGTCATATAGACGCTGGCATACTACTAGATCATCGGTGCAATAAGGCAGCACTTTAAAGCCCTCATTTAACAACTGTTCGCTGGCCTTTAATAGCTCGATAGGGTCCGGTTGTAAATTATAGTCATCACCGATAACTTCTAATTTTATCCAATCCGTTTGAAAAATTTCACGGCTCATTTTTGCCAAGGTTACCGCTTCTTTAGCTGTTTTACAGCCCGCTGTATTGGGTAATAAAAAACCCTGAGTCTCTTTAACAACCTCTTGAATATATTGCCAAATTTTTGTACCTGACTGTTGCGCAGGGTTCTGGCGTTTTAACGACAAGGTAACAATTTTTGAGCCACTGGCTAATATCGCTTGTTTCATGATCTGTGGCGAAGGATAAAGTGCGCTACCAATTAATAAACGACTATTAACCGCTTGTCCGTATATCATTAGCTCGGTTGAAAAGGCCATCATTAACCACCCTGAATAGGAAACAGTATATCGATACTATCCCCTTGATTAATTATGGTTTTTTGATAATCAGCTTTACCAACAAAGTCACCATTAAGAGCCACAGCAAAACTTTGTTTTTGTTGCTCTGGCGTTAAATAATGCAGTAATGCTATTGATATATTGGGGGTTAGACTGGCAATGGTGATTGCTTGTCCATTGATAAAATAGGTTGTTATAGCTGCTTTAGTATTCATTGATGGCTAACCACTTATGATAAGGAGATTCTGTTAATGAGCGACGCTCGAAAAAATGCGCAACGGTAAACTCTAACTGCTTTAACACAACCGGCGCAATAAGGTAGCCGTGGCGAAACAATCCATTGACCTGGATAAGCCGATTTTGTAGTGAGATTTTAGCTTGGTTATCACTAAAAGCTGGTCTTAACTGGCTAATATGTTGACGAATATTGGCTTCAGCAAATCCAGCATGGACACTATAAGCCGCGCTGAGTAATTCCATTGAAGAACGTACCGTCATTGGCGCGCAGTCTTCACTTTCGATTTCAGTTGCTCCCACGACATAAAAGCCGTTAGTTTTAGGGGCAATATATAATTGATAGCGAGGGTGCATTAAACGAATAGGCCGGGTAATATTGACTTCAGGGGCAAATAATTGAAATATCTCACCTCGTACTCCTCGTAAATCTTTTAAGGGGGCTGCGGTGTTTTCGCCTGCAGTGTTGCGTGCGCCTGCACCGCGACAGTCAATGGCCAAATCAGCAGCAATAATATGCTTTGACGTGTTAGTTTGCTTATTGCCTTTGTCGCCTAGTGGGCTATCCTCATGGTATGTCACTAAACAGGTCGATTTTTGCTGCTCAATGTTAACGACAGGTGCACTTTCTAACCAAGTAACGCTACTTTTTTCTAGCTGCTTTTGCAGGGCTTTTAGTAATTTACGATTACCTATTTGACCTTCTTCAGGTAAAAACAACCCGTGATTAAAGCGATGAGCTAATTCGGGCTCAAGGGCAAGTATTTGTTGGCGATTCAGTTGCTGTAGCTGATGTTGCGGATAATGATTTTTGATATAAGCCATGAAACGCTGATAATCGCCTTGGTCTTGCTCATGGCTAACCATTAAGGTGCCTGCTTGTTGAAAATAAGTGTAACTGTCTAATTTAGCAAGAATATCAGGCCAAAGCACTAATGACTCAAAGCCCATTTCAACAATATTACGATCGCTATGCATAGCTTCACCTAGCGGCGTTAATAAACCGGCAGCAGCATAAGCGGCACTTTGGTGGCCTTGTTTATTATCTTTATCAATCAAGGTCACTTGATGACCTTGATTAACCAAAGACAATGCCATTAAACGACCCACTAACCCTGCGCCAATAACAACGATATTGGCACAGATTTGAGTAGGTTTAGGGATCTGCTTAGAAATAGTCATCGGCTGACTACTTCACCTGATGGTAAATTTCACTACCGGTCGCTTTAAATTCAGCCGACTTTTCAGCCATGCCTTGTGCTATATCGGTTGGCGTTGCATCTAAAACAATCACTTCGTCAAGTAACTGTATTTCTATTTTATTGCTGGCTTCAAGACCTGCGGCATAATCACGTACTTCCTGAGATATTTTCATCGAACAGAATTTTGGCCCACACATAGAGCAGAAGTGGGCAACTTTACCCGATTCTTGTGGCAAGGTTTCATCGTGATAAGCCTTGGCTCTTTCAGGGTCTAAACCGATATTAAATTGATCGTACCAACGAAATTCAAAGCGTGCTTTGCTCATCGCATTATCGCGAATTTGCGCCCCCGGATGACCTTTTGCTAAATCGCCGGCATGGGCTGCAATTTTATAGGTCATTAAACCTTCTTTAACATCTTCTTTATTGGGTAAGCCTAAATGTTCTTTAGGAGTGACATAACAGAGCATGGCACAACCGTACCAACCAATATTAGCGGCGCCAATACCCGAAGTAATATGGTCATAACCCGGTGCAATATCAGTCGTTAACGGACCTAACGTATAAAAAGGAGCTTCACCACAATGTTTAAGTTGCTCGTCCATATTTGCTTTGATCATATGCAGTGGCACATGCCCGGGACCTTCAATTATCGTTTGAACATCATGTTGCCAAGCAATTTTAGTTAATTCGCCTAAGGTATGTAATTCGGCAAATTGTGCTTCATCATTGGCATCAGCAACCGAGCCAGGGCGTAAACCGTCGCCGAGTGAAAACGAGACATCGTATTGCTTTAATATTTCACAAATATCTTCAAAGTGGGTGTATAAAAAATTTTCTTTATGATGCGCTAAGCACCACTTTGCCATAATTGAGCCACCACGTGAGACAATACCGGTAACACGCTTAGCGGTCATTGGAACATAGCGCAATAATACACCGGCATGAATGGTAAAATAATCAACACCTTGCTCGGCTTGTTCGATAAGGGTATCGCGGAAAATTTCCCAGGTTAAGTCTTCTGCCACGCCATTTACTTTTTCTAGTGCTTGATAGATAGGTACCGTACCAATGGGCACTGGTGAATTGCGCATGATCCATTCGCGGGTTTCATGAATATTACGGCCCGTTGATAAATCCATTACCGTGTCTGCGCCCCACTTGGTTGACCAAACCAGTTTTTCTACTTCTTCTTCAATGGAAGATGTCACCGCCGAATTACCAATATTGGCATTTACTTTAATTAAAAAATTACGGCCAATAATCATCGGCTCACATTCTGGGTGGTTAATGTTTACCGGAATAATTGCTCGGCCACGCGCGACTTCATCTCGGACAAACTCTGCGGTAATTTGCGCTGGAATACTGGCACCAAATGACTGACCTTTATGTTGTAGTAGTAAGGTTTTATCTTTGACCTCCTCACGTTTTAAATTTTCACGAATGGCAATATATTCCATTTCAGGGGTAATGATCCCTTGGCGAGCATAGTGCATTTGGGTAACGTTTTGACCTTTTTTAGCGACACGCATTTTAGGTAAGTGTTCAAAGCGTATTGCGTCAACACCATCGTCAGCTAAACGTTGTTGAGCATAAGTAGAGCTATTTGATGTTAATAGCTCAACATCACCACGACTATCAATCCAACTTTCACGCAGGCGAGGGATACCTTTGTGTACGTCTATATCGACACTTTCATCGGTATAAAAACCTGAGGTATCGTAGACGCAAAGTGGTTCATTTTTTTCGTAGGTTGGCTTATCTTTGTTACCCGCTAATAAAGTATCAGACAAGGTGATTTCACGCATACCTACCTTGATATCGTGGATTTTACCTTGCACATAAACTTTTTTAGAATTTGGGAATGATTGATCTGAAACGTTTTTTAAAAATGTTTCAGCTTGTTCGCGACGTTCTCTGCGAGTGAGTTTTTTAGCTGGTTTGGTCATTATGCTGCCTTTTAATAAGTTGCATTTTGTTATAAATGCAGTAATAAAAAGACGAAGTGTAGAGTGAGGAAAAAATAAAACGGAATAAATATTAATGCTTTAACCGCTATATTTTACCTTGTTCCCTTACGCAGATATTAATCTGATCAGGTTCTACGGATCCCGCTTTCGCGATCTCAGCTTTGAATATTTCTTTAGAAATAATCTCAGCACTCCGACAAGTAATTATGGTGATTCTATCGTATTAGTTTCAAAATACGCAATCATAATGTTGTATTTAGTTATAATTAATTTTTTAGATAACAATGTGAGTGGTTGATAGACCTTACCCTTTTTAGGGTTCACAATTTATATTACACAATGCTAGTATATTGTATACGAGAGAGTGTTAGGACAATAACAATGATAAAAAAACGGATAACGACTTCACTTGCTGGCTTAGTTTGCGCTATGGTTTTTGCTGGGCATGTTAGCGCGAGTAATTGGCAACAAGAAAGTGGCAAGATAACGCATCAAGAACAATTACGTGGCTCAATAACACTAGAAAGAATGTGGTGGGATCTAATTCATTATCATCTTAATGTAAAAGTTGACCCTGAAACTAAGCTTTTTTCAGGTAAAAACATCATGACTTATAACGTGCTAGCTAAAGGTGAACGTTTACAAATAGAGCTACAAGCGCCAATGAAGCTTGAGAAAGTGCACCAAAATGGTAAAGCGCTTGAAGTAGAGCAAGATGGCTATTCTTATTTTATCACCCCAGCCAGTAAGCAAGAAATAGGCTCAGAGCAGAAGATAACTATGTACTTCTCTGGACAGCCCGTTACCGCAAAAAACGCCCCATGGGATGGTGGTATTACTTGGAAGAAAGACAGTAATGGTCTCGACTTTATTGCCACTTCAAATCAAGGCATTGGCTCTAGTATTTGGTGGCCAAATAAAGATCATCCTGCCGACGAGCCCAACAACGGCGTATTAATCAGTGTTGAGGTGCCAGAACATTTAATGGATGTGTCTAATGGCCGATTAATTAAAGTTGAACACAATAAAATTGATAAAACAAAAATTTATCATTGGCAAGTTGTCAATCCTATCAATAATTATGGGGTCAATATTAACATTGGTGACTATGTTCATTTTGGTGAAAAGTATCAAGGTGAAAAAGGTCAGCTTGATATGGACTACTATGTTTTACGGGAAAACTTAGCGAAAGCAAGAAAACAGTTTAAAGAAGCAAAACGAACCATTGAAGCGTTCGAGCATTGGTTTGGTCCTTATCCGTTTTATGAAGACAGTTATAAACTGGTGGAGGCACCATATTTGGGGATGGAACATCAAAGTTCGGTGACTTATGGTAATGGTTATCAAAATGGTTATTTAGGACGTGATAGAAGTAGCACTGGCCCAGGATTGTTATTTGATTTTATTATTGTCCATGAATCAGGCCATGAGTGGTTTGCCAATAACATCACCAATAAAGATGTTGCCGATATGTGGATCCATGAGAGCTTTACCAACTATTCAGAAAGTCTATTTTTAGAGTATCATTTTACCAAAGAGCAAGCTTTTGAATACGTTCGTGGTCAACGGATGAATATTGGTAATCAATCCCCTATTATTGGCGAATATAATGCTAATCGCGGTGGTTCTGGTGATATGTACGATAAGGGTGGCAATTTGTTGCATACCATTCGCCAAGTGATTAATAATGATGAAAAATGGCGAGAAATACTCCGTGGATTAGGTAAGGTTTTTTATCATCAAACAGTGACTACCCAAGATATTGAAAACTACATTAGCACACAATCAGGTATCGACTTAAGTAAGGTCTTTGACCAATATTTACGTGATATACGTATTCCCACTTTCGAATATTTTATCAAAGATAAAGTGATGAAAATTCGTTGGGGTAACGTGGTTAAGGGGTTTGATATGCCGTTACGCGTCACTATTGCCGGTAAAGCACAGTGGCTAGCACCAACAGCAACTTGGACTACTGTTGAACTTGAGCAGGAAAACCCAAATATAGCCGTTGATGCTAACTTTTATATTTCGACGCTTAGTGTTTTAGGTCATTAGTTTTAAAAATTAACGATATAAAATTAAAAAGGAGAGCTTATTGCTCTCCTTACACGTCAACGGTCAGTTAAATATTGCACTTAAAAAGCGTATTTAAAACCAACAGAAAGTAATTTAGTACCGTCATACGTTTCATAAGAGGCTTCAACGCTCACTTTTTTATTGAGGCTATAACCAACACCAGCACCGATGCCAAATTCCCATGAATCATCAGACGCTGATTCTCCACGGTAGCTTGCTTTGAGGTCTAAGTTTGCATAAGACGGCATTACATAAACATATGCGCGATTGTTGAAGTCATATTGACCACGCAAAGATAAAGCGAGTAAGCTTTCTACTTTAATTTTAGCACCGTAAAGCGAGTCGTCACCAACACCAGTACCGAGACGAAGTTCAGGCATCAAGTAAAAATTTTTCGCTGAATTTTCAATTTTATATGCCACTGAGCCATAGATAAAGTTCAAAGAGATATCGTCGCCATCAGAGCTATCAGATAACTGACCGAATCCACCGCCCACTTGCCAATCAGCAGCTACGGCTGTTAGAGATAGACTGAAAAGAGTGAGTGCGATAGCGGTTTTCTTAAACATAATAAATCCTTTATTTTATTTGGGTTAACTTTAGGTTAAATTAAGGTGAAAATTTCGCGGCAGAGCTTAACACCAAGATATTTCTTGTTCAATAATCTTTAATCAATTATGGTCTGGTACTTGGCAACTAATAAAATCAGTGGCAATATTTAACGATAAATAAACATTTTTTTATCTCTTCAAAGCCTTATTCTCTTGGACTTACAGGACTATTATTGTGGGTATTTTTTTTACCGGTTGCAAAAAATTATGCAATAAAAAGTGAGAGCACAGCAAAGCTATGTCAGCGCTCGCCATCATCATGCCTAGTAAAAGTTAATATTGAATTAACCCAAGTACAGCCGAAAAGCCGTATTTGGTTTAGCTTAATGCAATTTAAATTGTCCTCACTATTTATTTTGCAACACAGTGATGAGCTTTACCAAGAAACAAAGCGTTGGATAGACGAGGAAGATCTACCGATCCCTTTTCAAGTCACTCTTTACATGTATTATGCTAAATCTCTACTTAGTCATGGCGACTTAGCAGAAGGTAAGCGTTATATTTATAAAGCAAAAGCACAATTAGCAACAATGAATGAAGTCTATCCATCTCCAATTAAACTTATTGAAATTGCCAACATTACAAATGTTTATTGGCGAGCTACCTGAAGCCTATGAGTCACTTATTGCTTTAAAAGATAAATATAAAAACAGCCGTAATCCGCAGTTTATGATGGAACTTTTCGGTCATTTAGGTCATGTTGCTAGGCAACTTGAATTGCATGATAAAGCGATTGCCCACTGGTATGCAACCGTTCCTTGGAGTTATAAATATGGTAATGAACAACAAATAGCGACAGTACATTTTAATTTAGCGCAAGCACAGCAACATGCAGAACAATTATCATTAGCTGAAAAAAGTTATTTAGCCGCAATTAAGCATGCTGAAATTGCTTTAGATGTTGTTAAAGTCTCCCATGCAAAATTGTACTTAGCCGAAATAAAGTTGCAGGGCGGTGATAAAGAACAAGCCGAGGAGTTATTACTGGCTATTAACGAAGAACTCTTAGCACCCAACCTGTTATTAAAGCTCAATGACCTTAAAGGTGAATTATAAAAACCTTTAAGGGGGAGTAGATAAAAAGCACGCTGCAAAAAGGTTTGTAAATCCTTATGGTGAATATCTCGCTTTCATAGTACAGCCCAATTTATTAATTGGGCTAAAATAATTTTATCCATTTCAATAGGCTGTTATTCCTGATATTTATCCACTATCATTGTCTTTAAAGAATGTAATCAGGTAATTCATATGTCAGCAGTTACGCAAAAAACAAACACCATCAAATCTAAAGCCGCAATTGCTTGGGGGCCAAATAAACCCTTAACAATTGAAGAAATTGATGTAGAACTTCCTAAAAAAGGTGAAGTTCTCGTTAAAATTATCGCTTCAGGCGTTTGTCATACAGATGCTTTCACGCTTTCAGGTGAAGATCCTGAAGGAATATTTCCAGTGATTTTAGGGCATGAAGGTGGTGGGATTGTTGAAAAAATAGGTGAGGGTGTCACCAGTGTTGCGGTTGGCGATCATGTTATTCCTTTATACACACCCGAATGTGGTGAGTGTAAATTCTGTAAATCAGGTAAAACCAATCTGTGTCAAAAAATTCGCGAAACCCAAGGTAAAGGCTTAATGCCTGATGGCACCTCGAGATTTTCATTAAACGGTAAAGTTATATTTCATTATATGGGCTGTTCTACTTTCTCTGAATATACCGTTTTACCTGAAATATCTTTAGCAAAAGTGAACCCTAAAGCACCGCTTGAAGAAGTGTGCTTATTGGGTTGTGGGGTAACTACCGGCATGGGCGCAGTCATGAATACGGCGAAAGTTGAAGTAGGCGATACCGTG
This sequence comes from Colwellia sp. BRX10-4, assembly GCF_014077465.1. Taxonomy (NCBI): domain Bacteria; kingdom Pseudomonadati; phylum Pseudomonadota; class Gammaproteobacteria; order Alteromonadales; family Colwelliaceae; genus Colwellia; species Colwellia sp. BRX10-4. Next base: position 22,313 of record NZ_JACGVZ010000005.1, on the reverse strand, counting down.
GCTATTTTTGGTTTAGGTGGTATTGGCTTGTCGGCTATTATTGGCGCTGCTATGGCGAAAGCAAGCCGCATTATTGCGATTGATATCAACGAAAGTAAATTTGAGTTAGCTAAAAAACTGGGTGCAACAGACTGTATTAATCCCAAAGATTACGACAAACCTATTCAAGACGTTATTGTTGAATTAACCGATGGCGGTGTTGATTACTCTTTTGAATGTATCGGTAATGTTAATGTGATGCGTTCGGCCTTAGAGTGTTGTCATAAAGGCTGGGGTGAGTCTATTATTATTGGTGTTGCTGGCGCAGGGCAAGAAATTTCAACCCGCCCATTTCAACTGGTTACCGGTCGAGTATGGCGTGGTACTGCCTTTGGTGGTGTAAAAGGTCGTAGCGAGTTACCTGAATATGTTGAACGCTATCTTGCCGGTGAATTTGCTTTAAACGACTTTATTACCCATACCATGTCGTTAGAAAAAATTAATGAGGCCTTTGAATTAATGCACGAAGGTAAGAGCATTCGTAGTGTTATTCATTTTTAAACATCCATAAATATCTAAAAGTTGAACCATAATGTTAGAGAAAATTAGCAGTAATAAAATGTTTGGTGGCGTTCAAGAGCATTTTCAACACCATGCTGAAAGTCTAAAATGTCCGATGCGTTTCGCTATTTATTTACCTGAAGGTGCCAGTAAGCATTCACCAGTGCCGGTTTTATACTGGCTTTCAGGACTGACCTGTACCGATGAAAACTTTGTACACAAATCAGGGGGGCAGCGCATGGCATCAGCACTCGGTATAGCCATTGTTTGCCCAGATACCAGCCCGCGTGGAGCCGGTGTTGCCGACGATGAAAACCAGTCTTACGATCTAGGGTTAGGTGCGGGTTTCTATATAAATGCCACCCAGAAACCTTGGTCCACACATTATAAAATGTATGATTATATTGTTAATGAATTGCCAGCGTTAATTGCAGAAAATTTTCCGGTATCAAGTAAAAAATCGATCAGTGGTCACTCAATGGGGGGGCATGGCGCGCTAACTATAGCGCTAAAAAATCCTGATAAATATTGTTCGGTATCTGCCTTTAGCCCTATCGCTAATCCAATTAATAGCCCTTGGGGACAAAAAGCGTTTAGTGCTTATTTAGGTAATGATAAAGTCTTATGGCAACAACATGATGCAAGCGTGTTGATGAAAGCAAGTACACAGCATATACCGGCATTGGTTGATCAAGGTTTAGCCGATGACTTTTTGCAAGAGCAACTTCAGCCAGAATCATTGATTTCAGCGGCGTTGAGTAATAACTACCCACTAATACTTAACCAACATCAGGGATATGATCACAGTTACTTTTTTATCGCCAGTTTTATTGAAAGTCACTTGTTTTTTCATGCGAAACATTTGGGGCAATCTTAATGTTTACGGTTATTTCACCTGAACATTTTAAGACTATTCCATGGAAAAATGGCCAAGGTGAAACTATTGAATTAGCGATTAATGACGGCGGTACTTTAGCTGACTTTATTTGGCGCTTGAGTATGGCGAATGTTGTTGAAGATGGGGTCTTTTCTGATTTTTCAGGTTATCAGCGTAGTCTCATTCTCATTGCCGGTAAGGGTATTAATTTACAACACGATAATCGTAAAACTGATCAGTTGAATAATATCCTTGATGTCGCCAATTTTGATGGGGGTTGTCGAACCGTTGGACATTTACCTGCTGGCGAAATTACCGATTTTAATATTATTACAGATAAAGAAAAGTGCTCGGCCGTTGTGGAAACCTTGCTAGCTCGACAAACAGTTGAACTTAAAGCTGCAGACTTATGCTTTGTTTACAGTTTGTCGGGTCAATTCCAGTTAACGTCATACAAAAATCACCAAATAATAAAGGCAGGGCATTTATTGAAATTGAATACCCTTAAAGTAGGGGAGATGACGATTACCGGTCAAAAGCTGATTGTGGTTTATTTAATGTTAAACACTTAGGAAAAATTTAGTAACAGCAGGTGTTTATCGCTGAAAAGAGTCATTTAAACTTTTATTTCAGCGGTAATATTTTTTTTGTTTTAGAGTATGAACATACTAATAAAAATCCAATGCGCAGGACGTTAAAATGAAAGCACACCATTTAGTCAAAATATTCGCCTTGTTGCTGATATTCTCACCGTTTGCTAATGCTGAGAATACTGCTGACAATAGCCGTAAGTTACCTATCGACGAAAGCTCAACCACGAAACATAGTACCAAGGTTAACGGTAACAAATTCGACTACACTGCCACTACAGGTACTCAACCCGTATGGGACAGTGAGGGTAATCCAACCGCCAGTTTGTTTTATACTTATTACCAACGCAGCGATGTTAAGAATAAAAGCGCACGACCTTTATTAATTTCTTTTAACGGTGGCCCAGGTTCAGCATCGGTTTGGATGCATGTTGCCTACACCGGCCCACGTGTTTTAAATGTTGATGACGAAGGATATCCATTGCAGCCTTACGGTGTTAAGACCAATGACTATTCAATTTTAGATGTTGCCGATATTGTTTTTGTTAACCCAGTTAATACGGGTTATTCACGAGTTTTACCCGACAAAGAGGGCAAGATGCCTTCGAAAGAACAACAAAAATCGATGTTTTTTGGTGTCAATGCCGACATCAAGTATCTAGCCGACTGGGTAAATACTTTTGTGACCCGGAATGAGCGCTGGCGTTCACCAAAATATTTAATCGGTGAAAGTTATGGTACTACCCGTGTTTCAGGCTTAGCGTTAGAACTACAATCACGTCAGTGGATGTATCTAAATGGCGTGATTCTTGTGTCGCCAACCGATATTGGCATTAAGCGCGACGGACCGGTAAAGGCCGCAAATCGCTTACCTTATTTTGCAGCTGCTGCCTGGTATCACCAAGCACTAAAGAGCGATTTACAGCAAAAAGACTTATTAGATATTTTGCCTGAAGTTGAAAAGTTTACTATTGAGCAATACATACCTGCACTCGCTAAAGGTGGCTTTATTAGCCCGGCAGAAAAACAGGCGATAGCTGAAAAAGTCTCTTATTATTCAGGACTTTCGGTCACTGAAGTATTACGCAGTAATTTAGATATTAGCGCTTCCTATTTTTGGAAAGAACTATTACGTGATCGTGAGCAAACAATTGGTCGTTTAGATTCACGTTACTTAGGTATTGACGAGAAAACAACCGGATCACGTCCTGACTACAATGCGGAATTAACGTCATGGTTACACAGTTTCACTCCCGCCATTAATTACTATTTACGTGAAGAGTTAAACTATAAAACAGACATTAAATATAATATGTTTGGTGATGTACATCCGTGGGATCGCACTAACAATAATACCGGTAAAAACTTACGTTTAGCGATGGCACAAAACCCTTATTTAAATGTTATGTTCCAAGCAGGTTACTACGATGGTGCGACTAACTATTTTGATGCTAAGTACACTATGTGGCAGTTAGATCAAAGTGGTAAAATGCAAGACCGCTTGTCTTTTAAAGGCTACCGCAGTGGTCATATGATGTACCTTCGCTATGAAGATTTAAAAGCGGCGAATGATGATATTCGTCAATTTATTAAAGCGTCTTTACCTGATAATAAACAAGCCGCTAAATATAAAGCTGCTTCGCCACGATAAATTATCTTAGCACTTAAAAGCAAGCCGATTAAGTTATCATTTACAACTTAATCGGCTAATATGTTATTCCTCTTCATCTACTTCTTTAAATCTTTTTGCCGCATCATTTTTCTTATAAACCTGCTCCATAATAGGTTCAAAAGAGTTAGGATGGATATTACCAATAATATTGACAAATACCGCCTCATTATCTGAAAGTGACAGTACAACTAAACCATCAATTACTTCACCGTTTGACTTGATGAACATCAGTGAGTAATCAGTTGATTCATCATCATTCATTCTTACTACATGTTGCCAACCATCGGCACGTAAATTATCTTGAGTTTCAATGAAATTATCTTTAAACAACTCACTGTTTTTTTCAACGTTATAAACACTTATACGAACACCATCTACGTCATCCAATAAAGCATCAATTTCTGGGTCTTCATCAGTATCAATAACCCAACGTGCTGTGCCAATAGCTAATGGACCTAAAGACAAGTTTATTTCGCTGTCAGCTCGCCACCAATAAGGTGATTCAATATCGGCATAGCCAGCATGACTGTGAAGTCCCCCTGCGGTAATGCCACAACCGGTTAAGAAAAAGCTTGCTGCAACTGCTAATAGCAAGGTCACTTTCTTTAAAAAATAGTGAGATAGTTTCATGGTTTACTCGTTATTTTAAGTCAATATCAATGTTAAGTGATTTGGTTACTTTATTAATTTGTGCCGGGTCTATTTCACCAACAATGTTAATAAATACCGCTTCACGACCGTCTTTATCACTTTTATTGTTAATAACCATAACGACTAAACCATCCATAAGGTCATCTGTGATTTTGGTGAATACTCGTACCTTTTCATCTTCTTCATTGACCGAGACAATAGGTAACCAGTTTTTAGATTGAATATCTTTGCTGACTTTTGCAATTAAATCTATTGCCGGTTGATCGCTACCTTTCATATTATAGATTTGTACACGAACGGCTTTTAACTTGCTGATTAATTCTGATGCTTCTGGATCAGACAGATTAATTTTGCTAATAAAACCTAACATGGTTTTATTTAAATTAACCATCACTTTAGGTTCACCATAAACTGAGTTAAGGCTGGCAAAGTCTACATAACCTCGCTCTTTGGTAATGTCGTCGGCAAAGGCTGAACTGCTCATTAATAATGATGAACTAAATAAAATAAGTGCTGATAATAATTTTTTCATGATGTTTCCTTAAAATGATTAAGCGGTTTAAATAAACCTTGGTTCAATGGTTGTTGTATATTTTCGTCAAATGTTTGCTTTATTTGCTCTGTTGATATTTTTTTAGCGAATGATATATATTGCAAAGCGATTGCTAACTCTTGTTCTGCATGTTGTATTTCTGCCAGTGATGGCTGTTTATCTATAGGATCACTTAGCATATGGGTGTTGAGTAAAGCGACAGCGGTAACTGTTGCGGCTAACGCACTGAGTTTTTTCCAGCCAGGCGTAAAGTAGCCAAAAATCACATGACTGCTTGTTTCAGTTTTGCTAATGCCTTGTAACTTGTTTTTCAAATCAGCTGATAAAGGCTGCAAACCTATGTCATTTAAATGTTGTTCAATATGTAACGCTGTTTCCAACTCAGCAATTTGTTGGTTACTAAGTTGTTCATTAGTTGATTCACTGCTCTCGTACAATACTCTTGCTAGCACACGGGTGTCAGCTGAAAGGTCATTGTTCGCTAAAAAATCATCTAATGGTTTCTGCCATGATTCTTTATTATTCATGGGTATACCCCTTTAAATTATTTCGCAATTCACGTCGTGCACGATGTAAATAGACTTTTACTTGGCTGGTGGTTAAGTTAAGTGATTTCGCCGCAATACTTTGGCTGTTTTGTTGTACATCACATAACATAATCAACGAACTATAGGGTTCGTTTAAACAAGCAATCGCCTCGCTTAACCAACGACTTAATTGTTGGTGCTGTAAATTCCCTGCCGGTTCTTCATGTTTTTGTGTCACTTGATGCTCTTCTTCAACTTGGCTGAATTCCTTACGCTTACGCAATTTATCAATACAAGCATTACGGGTTACCGTAGAAAGCCAAGCCGATACTTTTTCAATATCTACTTGTTGGATGTTATTCCATAAACGCGTAAAAACATCTTGTGTAATATCTTCCGCTTCATGTTTATCACGTAAAATATACAAAGCTAACGAATAGATTCGTTGCTGATGTTGTTCGAGTATTTTATTAAATTTATTTCCTTTCATAGTTATAATTACGCACTACTTTGCGAAAGGTTACAAATTAAGTATCTTATTTTTAATTTATTATTAAAAAGAGTCGCCAAAGTGATTGGTATGATAAGTAGATTCAATATAACTAATAGGGTAGGGTTTCTTGAAATAAATTGGTTAATCAATGTGTTATTGTTAAAAAATTAATCTGCGGATAAAGTGATATTAAGTTAAAAAATTTTTATTAATAAGCATAATTGAGTCGATTAAAGACAATTTTTAGTGATCGCGATTATAATTGCGACAGGTGATTTTTATATTTTATTGAATTTTAGGCATAAAAAAACCGATGAAAACAAGTTCATCGGCTGGATAGCTTTGGGGAAGCTAAAATATAAAATTATTACAACAGGTGCTCACTAAAAGAGAACAAAAGCATTATAGAGTAACAACTCTATAAGTGTAAAGTAAAAAGTGAAGTAATTACTCAGTTTTTTGTTTTTTTCGGTTTTTGGTGCTTTTAGTAGTTAATCTGTTGATCACAGAAAATAATGGGATCTGCGACAGAGAATGGGATTCTTACTTATGTGAATAGACATCACTAGTGAGATTATTAGACATCAAATGAGATTGAAGCATTTTTTCAATATTCACTAATGCCACATTCGAAACATTAGGTAATTGAGTTAAAACTGAGATTAGGATTAGTTTTCGTATGGATAATATCGAAATAATCAGCATTTAAACTGTAAGTTAACCTCTGCAAAAAATAAAACTAACGGTAATTTGACAAACTTGAAAAGTCATATTCATAGAGTATTTAGTTTTTCCAAGTTAAATTCCTACAAATTATAGCTTCACTGCTTTTTGAGGAGTAGATGATAGTCTTGGGTAATAGCTCAATGTAAGCTTTCCTGTATCATCTTCATCAATAACAAAATAGGCTAATGTACCTTTGTAGAAAAAGCTGTTTAGAGACATTGGGATTACTTCATAAGGTAATGAATCATCTCTTTTAGTGTATATAACTCCTTCTTCAACGAACAATGTACGTATTGAGTCGTTATCTACTTTATAACGTCCCAACAATTTATTAAGTTGAGTTTGTTCAATATCAAAGCGGCTATAGCCAGGGTGATTAATAGCAAACATTTCAGCCGATAATAATAGAGTCAAATTGAAAGGTTTTGAGGAGCCGTCATTACTCAATACTGCAATATAAATATCCTCTTCAGGGAAATACACTGAACTAGTTCTAAAACCAGGAGTTCCCCCTTGATGAATAATTGCTTTACGTTCGTGGATTTTAATATTGTTTAATCCAAAGCCATAACGAGATGAACTTCCATCATTAAGTTTAAACTCTGTAATCATCACCTTATAACTTTCTGCTGAAATCAGTTTTCCTTGGCTCAGGCTGCGATACCAAGTGGCCAAGTCGTCAACTGTTGAAACTAAACCTCCAGCAGAAAAAGCCCATGATACATCTACTGGATTTGCTTTTTTAATAACACCTTTACGTGTTCGATAATAACCTATCACGCCTTTTGAATTTGAATCCAGCCCGCCATAATGGCTGTTATTCATGCCTAATTTATTAAATATGTTACTTTCTATAAATTGACCATAAGTTTGCCCGCTAACAATTTCAATAATTTTACCAAGCAACAGATAGCCTGTATTTGAATAACTCATCTTTTCACCAGGCTGAAATTTAATTTTTTCCTTCAGCAATAAAACCATTAATTTTTCTAAAGTTGTTGATGTCTTTCTATGTACCGCTATTTTTTTCGGGTTTCTGTAAAATCCTGAAGTATGACTCATTAGGTGTTCGATTCTTATTTCATTTTGTTGCGGTGGGAAGTTTGGAAAATATTTGCGAATATCATCTTTTATGGATAATTTACCCTGCTCTTGCAGCATCAATATAGCCGTGCTCGTAAATTGTTTTGTTATTGATGCAAGTTTGAATTCACTGTTTGTCTTTAGTACCCTTCCAGACTCAATATTAGCCATGCCGTAAGAACCACTATATATAGTTTCCCCACCTTTGGTCACGATGACAGACACTCCCGGTCCTTTTTCATCAACATGGCTCCTTAAAAGCTTATCAAAGCTTAATGAAGAGCTTGCAAAACATTGGCCAGCTAGAATAAAAACTGCTATTAGAGAAAGTTGAATTAGACCTTTGTTCATAACGTTCCTTGTAAATTATAGTTATTTCAACGGGGGAGATTGTCATATTAGCGTATTTTTACAGTTAGATTGTATAACCAATAATTTATAAAGTAATTCATTAGAAAATATATCGCAAAAAACTTATCTCTAAAGTCAGCAATGCGCACAAAGTGATCATATTTATTAGTGGTAAACCTAATGTTATTCAGTGGTCGCAGTAAATGTTATTAGGTGACAGTATTAGATGATAATGACTGGCAGTTCTGATGCAATTAGGTGGCACAACTGATGTAATTGTCCACATTAAGCACATATTACTTTATTTTTCCCATTTAGCTTGGCGCTATATAGTAATTCATCAGCAGATTTCATCAGCTCTTCAAATGTTTTTTGTTCAATTAATGATGTAAGACCTGCACTAATCGTTATACTTCGACTTACTGGAGAAAAGTCTGTTTGTGAAATACTACTGACTACCCTTTCCATAACTAACTTTGCTTGAGTTATATCTGTATCGCATAGAAGAATCACAAATTCTTCCCCTCCCCAGCGACCAAAGTAATCTTGCTTTCTAATTATTTGAGTTGTGATTGAAGAAACCTTTTTCAACACTTCATCGCCAACATCATGCCCATAGGTGTCATTAATTGACTTAAAATCATCAATATCAATAAGAGCAACACATAAAGTTGATAAGTCAGTTTCTCTCCGTTGGTTCATGATGTTTTTGGCAACACTATTAATGTAGCGCCGACTGTATACATTGGTAAGTTCATCAGTTTCAGCTTGCTTCTTATGGATGTTTTTTTGCGACCAAATAAAGTAGGTAAAAATACTAATCAAAATCAATATTGTAATTGAAAATATTAATATATTAGTCCTTTCAGATACTTGTTTTTCAGAAAGCTGGATACTCTGTTTTAAACTTTGGTTTTGTAAGTTCGTAATAAGATTGTATGTATCTGAAGACTGTGCAGTTAAAAACCTTTGAGTTGACATACTCTCTGATAAATAAAAGTATTCTTGGGCAAGTTCATAATTGTTAATTTTTATAAAATATAAAGTCAAAAAATCTAATAGCTTTTCATCTTTATTTTTATTTAGGGTACTTTGCCTTGCAAGTATATTTTCAACCATTTTTTTTGCGCAATTTATATCTCCAACTTCTAAACATGAGCGACCATAGCGATATTTAAACTCGGTTATAGTTACGTGTGACTGCTTGGAATCCAATAATTTAAGATTCTTTCGAAAGAGTTTCATTGTTGTCAGGTAATCCTTTTTTAAAAAACTCTCTGTTGTAAGAATATCCAATTCCCCAATCTGATAAAGGTGACTTTTCTTAAGGTTGGAGGGGGCATTCTGGTATAATCGGATATACTCACGTGCCTTATCAAATTCATTAAACCTTAAATACCCGATTGCAATATACGAATAATGGATATATAAACTTTCTAAAGAATCTTCATATTTAGCAGCTTGTTCTAATGCTTCAATATCTAATCGAAAAAGCCCTAATTGATAATATTTATTAGCAATATAGTAATATCCCCATGAATTTAGTCCTCTATCTTTAGGGTGGGTAGCTAATATTTCTTTTATGTCACTAATCCTACTTAGAAAACTTGATTTTTCACAACTGACCGTTTGGAAAAGATTTATATAAGGAGTCAGTTTTCTTTCGGACACCCCCTCTAACTCTTCTAATAAGTCGCAATATTCGTTCTTATTGTAAAAAGGATAGTCACCAACACTTAGTTGGTAGCTATATATTAAGTTAGGTAGCATATTTTTATAATTGTAATTGGAAGTAAGTGCTTTTTTGACGCTTGGAGTGAGTTGCTTGAATTGTTGATTAAAGAAATATTCTGAGTCTCTATTACTACAATTAGCGAATTGAAGTTTACCTGAAGTGATAATGAATCGACTCAGTTCATCTAGGTTTTCTTTTTTAAGTAATAAATTGTCATATACTTCTTCTATTTCAGGGTTTTCAAGACATAAATTATAGTAATTATCAGTTGTAATCTTAATTATATTATCTAAATCAGTTGGATTTGCTTTAACATTAAAAGAAAATAACAATAATAAAAGAAAGCTAAACTTATGTTTAATCATTTAATTGTTCAAAAAGGCATAGAGTAAATCCATCTTAGTGTGTTTTGCTGATTGCCTCAATATATTCCCCTAAGTTTCAGGTCGGCTGATAAGTTATACATTGTAGAATAAGTTGGTAACGTCGATCACTTCTCAATAAAAGTCTCTATCTATATTGCGATTTAGCTGAAAATTTGTCGCATGATAATAAGATCTAAACCACTCATAATGTCTCAAACTTTATTGTCACGATTCAGCTGTCATTTTATCAGTAAAAGCTCATGTGAATAGACATCACTAGTGAAATTTCTAGACATGAAATGAGATTGAAACGTTTTATGTAATATTCACTATTGCCACAAAAAAGTCATTAATACTTATAATCATAACGGTAATTTTGAGCTACTGAGCGGTCGTTAATTATTATTTAAATCACCAGATAACAAGCATTTAGATACTAAAACAGACTCTTTAAATTTATGATGTAAAGTGCATAAATTCGTAGATACCAATTATATGAAAGGTATATCTAATTTAGCAAAACTGTTATTATTCAAAAACGAAACAAAATGGATATTTAAACAAATAAAGGAATGCTTAATGATAGTTTCTAATAAAAAAAGGTTACTCGTACCTATATTTTCAAGTGTTGTATTAGCATCCTGTGGTGGAGGAGGCTCTGAAACATCTAATACCCCTAAAGAAATTCCTCCTGTAGTCATCACCCCTGTAGAGCAAAGCAGTTGGGTAGCGAACAATGGGCATATAGATTTTATTAGTTGTATATCTTCTTGTGATATTTTAGTAAAAGTAGACAAATCAGGCGACTTGATTACTTACGACCTCAGTGAAGATCACACAATACCTTTAGCTACTGAATTTCACAATGTAAGCTTGGCACATTCTAGTTCGAGTCAGAGCTATTATTCAGATAATGAAATAACGCAAAGAGGTGTCGGTGGTAATGAAGTTAATAATTCAACCGTAGATGTCATAAATGCCAACTCAAATTTTTTTCATAAAATAGATAACACTGCATGGACAGTTAGCACTTCATTTCGCAGATCAGAATACGGTCAGATTATGAATAAAATAGAATTAAGTTATAGCGTATCTGTCTCAGGTGATGTTGATGATGTGATATTAAAATGTAATTACCGCTCAGACGTTATTACAGATGGCTTATGTACTTATTACAGCAGTGATTATGTTATCGGTCACGACTTCGATGAAAGGATCAAAAAATTCGATACCATGAACATAAATACGTTAGATCAAGATTGGGCTGTGTTAATACAAAATGAATTCTTGGGTTACATGGGTATTCTTTAATGTATAGAACCTAAATACATGTCAAAAAAAACAAACAAAAACCACTTTAGTCCCGTATTTGCTAATAAATACTGGACTGATGAAGAATCGGGGTGGGCTTACAAGTATTACTACTACTGTAAGTATAGATGCTTGGTGATAGATTCACATAAAGATAAAGGTAAGACTGCGTGGGGTTATGAATTAAATCTTTACCCACAGTCATTAGAGGATCGTCTTGATGTTGAATTGGAGAGCGACAGTTCGAAATTATATGAAAAGCTAATTTCAGGTGATTTATTGTCTACCGATGAACGTATGAAATGGGGACAGTTCATAATTACTCAAGCCCTACGAACGCCAAGCTTCTTCAAATATCGAGACTACATTGAAGATACCAATAACGGAGATCATTCATATAAAAATACTTTACTTGGTTGTGCATCGTGCGAAGATAATAAATATATAGCATTACGTAATTGGATTATTCTAGAAGCGCACAGTGATGACTTTTTTATACGGACTGATAACCCTATTTACATGACCGGATGCCTTGATAACACGACCACAACAATATTTTATCCTTTAACTCCTAACTTGTGCTTTATAGCATGCTCTTATGTTGAGACAGTTTTGTTGCCAAAAGGTATGGAATTACCTTTTCCTAAGCAGGAATTCTTGCAACTTGAAAAAGGTGACGCAAACCATATCAACTTCGAATTGCTCAAATCTGCTAGTAATTCAATTATTCTCGCTAAAAAAAATGATAGTAGTACATTTAGTAAAATGGCATTGGATATGCTCGGTCATTTCCCTCAAATACCATTTATGTTGTCATCAGCGAGTAATTCGCTTGCTGAAGCTGATTTAGTAGAAAAGCTGACAAGCATCATGTCTGTAGTTGATGGGGTGGAATATCCAAGCTGTAGAGAATACCTATTTAATCCATTTTATGGTGTAGAGTTTTCAATGGGAGTAAACCCATTTTCAGTCTTTGGTATCACAAATAATGGGGTTTCCGACCAGATATAAAATTAATTCACTATTGACCTAATGGAAGCAATGATTGGTGAAGCAGATGTTAGAATAACAAGCGCTAATGTCAATGCGCACTTTCAATACGGTATTTCTTCTGACGTTTCAAAAGTTTTAAACGCTTTGCACTACCTTTCTTGTGCTCAATCCCCCAATCTCGAACATTCTGCACAATTAGAGTGATGCAAGTCGTTAATCTGAGTGCTTTGCATCACCTTTTTTGTGACGACCTCAGATGAGTTACATTGACTTGTAGCTTTCAGCCGCATTAATAGTTAGAAATACTGATCACGGCATCCTTTTTTAGTAGGAAATAGTGATAACGACGTTTATTTTATCGCCCTTTATTGATAAATAATGGTCGACTTGGCATCTTTTGACTTCAAACAGCAACGTTAAGCGACTAATTACAGCTGTTTTGTAAAAATTATGAAGATATTTTTTAGCAGGAAATAGTGATGACGAGAAACTTTTGACCGGGTATAATTTGAAGTAGAGTCGTTTGCAGAACATTCACTAAGCGCACAAAGTGATCGTTAATACTTTTCAGTCTCGACAACTTCTCAGCGAGCATCAAACCGTTGACGAAAGATCGATTTGGTTCGGAAATATCATCTACTGAAGGTGTTGATTCCAATGGTTCTAATTGTCGAGGTAACCTCATTTGTAATGTCTATTCACACCACCCAACTGTTTAACGTCCATTTGAGTAACTTGATATACACAAATTACTACACACGATCGTACCATTCATCAAATTTATCAATTACTCGATTATGGTAAAAAGTTTTATTAATACTGTTAGGGTTTTCTGGATCTAACCTTCTGACTTTACAGTATTTCTCACCATCTATTTTTAATGAACGCATATGATTATGTAATTTAGTATTTTGTTTAAAGTTTGTATATCGTTTTTTAAAAATAGCTATTATTTCATAGTAATCATTAGGATAATTCCTAAGAGCTTCTTCTTCTGAAAATACTATTTCAGGGGCTTCTGGATCATTTGTTAGTCTAACCTGTAAGGCTTCATCTGCCGTAGTCTTAACAAGCTTAGTTTTTAGCTTCAATGAAATAGCGAAATTAGGATCGTTGCAGTTTTCTTCTTCTTTCTCTATTTTTTTCAAATACGAAAGAAGGTTACTTTTGACCTGATTATCAATACTAAAGCTAGTAACATCAGATAAATGGAAGAATGACACAGGCATTAAATAAAAGTTAAATTGTGTAAAGTCATAACTAAACCAATTCATTGCTAAGGACATGAAATTTTGTAGCGATGCAGTTCCTATTTCTTGAATTTGGATACTTAGCTCTACATCGTCGTGAATAAAATGAACAGAGTCATCCCTAATATTCAAAAGTAATTTAATATTTAACTCTACTGATTTTGGGATATCTTTGGTTTCAATCAAGCGATTCATAGCTTGAACCGTACCAATTGTTTTAGCATTGCCACTAGGAGTTATGACTGTTTTACCTTTATTTAAAAAATAAATGGATTCACGATTGTCGTCGTTATCCTTTACCAGCTTAGCTTTAAGTATAAGTTCCCACGCATTTACCATTAATATGGAAAATGTTTCCTCTCGATATTCGAAATTAGGTTTGTTATAAATTTCAATGGCTGATATACAGGCTGAAATGGCTTTATCTACAAGTGTTTGATAAAAATATTTTTCAATCACAATATTTTGGCTTTGATGTTGCCTAAATGTGACTTCACTGTACTTTGAAATTAATTCAGTGACCGAATAACCATTTTCATTTTTAACTAAAATTTTTGACCATTTTTTTCTCAAGTAAGTTTTGACAGTCGATAAACTCCACCCTGAGCTTTCAGCTAACTCTGTAAGCTGAAAGCTTGATTTTGATGAATATTTTTCAGATAAGAATATAAAGGCTTTATCTACTTGATTCCATTTATCGGCTACCACCGTAATCTCCTTTGTATATAACAGTTTTTTTAGACGGGCAAAATCCCTTTTTCTACAGTCAATTAACCGTCTGATTGCTTTATAACATAAATAAAAATACCTTTATAATTCAAGTGTATCAAGCATTTATTGGATTTCTTTAGCCAGTATTTGTAGAAAATATGTTTTTCGGGTGAAATAAGGATAAAAATTACTATTCAAAATAGCTTCTTTTGGCCTGTATTCTTGTTATTTATGACGCCAACTAATATTTAATAAACAGCATCGTGACAGATACATTAATATTTTCAAATTTACTCACAAGTTTGATTCTTAATAATATAGTTAAAAAATCCGCATTCTAATAGATGAAGTAAATGATGGTGTGGTCTCTCAAGTTAGCATTTGCATTTTTCGAGTTTTTGGATATTACCACTTTAATTATTATGGCAATTACTCTCGATTTAATAATCTAAAAACACCATGAATCTTACCTACACTATCTATATATTCACGAAATTAACGAGGAGTCTGATGGTGTTTAAAAGCAACTCACAGATGAGTTTTGAAGATGTTTATCCTAACTGGCATGTGGATTATGGCTTTATTCAAAATCTAAGTTTAGACGAATTACTCGTACTACATAGCAAGGTGACTTTCTATCCAAAAACTAGCCCCCTTTATTGGGAGTTATTAAAAATTGATATGGAAAAGAGCACTAAATGAAATTAGGTATTTACGGTGTTTTAATGTCGCATGGTTATTCAGTGTAGTTTTCATAATCTTTTAGCAATAACTTCCTGAAATCATCGCAATTAACTATTGGGCTTTTCCTTAATCTATCAAAGCGGTTTCTGAACGTGCTTTCTTTAGCGCTGATTTCATTTTCTCTTCCACGATATTTTTTTGCCATCTCAGTAAACTTCATGCCATTTATCCTATCCAAAAATGTTTGAATAATATCTTTTTTGACATTATTTTCAGAAAGGTAATTTCTCACATTCTCAATAACTTCGTCACTAATTGTTGCTGTTTCTATATGTTTAATCGCTTTTGTAGAAAGCCATTCATCATCACACCCTTTACTCTCAAAATACGCTCTGCAAGCTGCTCCGGGGTTATGTTTGTAGCTTTCATCTGGTTTAGCGTTTCGTTTTGCTCGCTCAACATCATAGAAATTACGTTTTTTGCGACAAAAAGTATTTACAGCCTCAAGCATGTAGCGAACTAAGTATGTTTGCTTAGCCCCCATAGTATCGAGTAAAGTTTTTTGTTCTTTATACCGAACTAATTTTTCCAAACCATAATTTGATTCAGGTTTTTCAAACTGTCTGCTAAAGGCTTTTGTTGTACCTTCAAGATAGTCAATTAAAGATTTATCAACTGAAGTTTCCCCCTTATTAATGTAGCTTTTTAGCCCAAAACTTAGATTATCTCTAATCACCTTTTCATACTTTATAGCCATTAGTTCGAAGTCTAATTCGTACTCTTTTTTTAATCGTTCAAGTTCAACTTCACCTATCAGTTTTGCTCTGGCAACGGCTCTCTTTCTCTGCTTTCTATTTATTTCTAATTTTATTTTTGTTTTTTTTAGTGTTTCAGCAATTAGCTTTTCTTGATTATTCATAGTGAAAATTAACGACTTGATTATTTAATGCATTAGTTTGTTTATTTTGTACGATTCCCAAAAAAAATACACCCCTTTATATTCGTGAGAAGTTGATTTTTAATAATTTTTATATTTGTGCTATTTATTTTTTTTATACACCCCTTTAAGAGTAAGAAGGTAAGAAATCAGTTATTAGACTTTATATATATTAGTGACTTTCATGTTTTAAAAGCAAAAATAATTCTAAAAGTCAATTATATAAAGTTTATTAAGTTGCTGATAATTATCGTTATATTTGATCTTTTTTGATTTGTTTGCTAGACCATTATGAAGTGTTTAATTTCAAAAAGGTCATCAGATGAATGTAAGTGTTAAAAAATTAAAAATCAATTTTAGCAAAAATAACTATCAAGAGGTAAATCACGATGGCTGCACCAAGACAACTGAAAAAATACAGATCTGATCGACAGGTATTATTGTTCCAGTCGATTAAAAATGGTCGCACCATGTGGGCTGAAAGCCAGCTCGAACGAAATTCGTTGCGCTATCTTGAGTATCTGGATGATGTTGTCTCTTTTGAAGAGCAACCTGCACAGTTTGCGTATATCGACGATAAAAATAAAGAACGAAATTACACGCCTGACATTAAAACCATCAACAAAGATGGCGTAGAAGCATATCTTGAAGTGAAGCCTCAGGTTTTTACTAAATCACGCCGTGCTAAAGAGCGTTTTAATCACCTAAGGATGCTATTTACTGAGGTTAAAGGTGTTGACTATTCATACCTTACAGACGCTGTCGTGTACGAAGAAAAACTAACTAAAAACCTCAAACAAATTCATCATTTTAGAAAGCTGAGCTTGTCAAAAATCAATATTTCAAACCTTGTGGTTGAATTAGGTAAGTCTCCGTCATTCGGTGAGCTTATTCAGTACCTTAAACCATTAGGTTTCGTCAAAAAATACGCACTCTCTGTGTTAGGTAATCAAATATATAAATTCGATTACAAACAAGAGCTTAATGAACAAACACTTCTTACACTTTCAGAGGCATAAATTATGAACGATATTCAATTTCCAACTAATCAAGAAATCGAGTTATCTGGTCGCCACGGTGTTGTTCGATACACCCAAGGTAATATTGTCTTTGTAGAGTTTGGTAAAAATAATTTCCAGCACTTTGATCGTCAAAGATTGATTGATGCTGTAAATGACCATCAGCTAAAGTTCATTGATAAATCCGTGGAGGTACGATGCTTTGCTTCTCTTACGGATAAACAAGAAAAAGAAGGTGAGCGTCGTCTAGCTTACTGTGAGGCATTCGATTGCCTTGCAAATTACAGTGCTGGAGATGAAGCTGAAGGTAAGTTAATCGAAGTATACGAGGCCATAAAGTCTGTCCACCCTAAAAAACCATCATTAAAGACCATAGGCAATTGGTTACGAGTATGGCGGTCACATGGCAAGGATATAAACCTACAAGTCGTTACCTCTAAAGCTGGCGGTCACAGGATGTCTTTTGAAATGGAGGAACTGGTTAAATCGGCTATTAATAAACACTACCTGAAGACCCATCGCCCTACGAAGGCTGAAGCATACATTAAGTTAAAAAATACATATAAAACTAAAATCAAGCAGTTTTTAGGGCAAAAATTACCTTGCTTGCGAACATTTGAACGATACATCGAATTTTCATTACCTAAATATGAAGTTGATTTAAAACGTTACGGAAAAAAGCACGCAAATATGGAAAACCGTGTTGCTGCTGAGATGTATAACGTACTTCAACCGTTAGAATTAGCAGAGATGGATGGTGCCGAATTCAACATTGGTTTACTCAATGACGATGGTAGCTTTGCAGGTAAAGTCACTATTTTCGCTATCATCGATGTTTTTACCCGCTGTATTCTAGGTTATACCGTACAAGTAGGTGCTGTAAAAGAATCTGCCGCCGCTGTCATTCATACGTTATCTCATTCAATGCGCTCTAAAAAAGACCCTCATAAATACCCTATGGGCGGCATTGCTCTTAATTATGCTTTTGATAATGGACCGGGGTTTCAAGCAAAAATGACCAAGAATTTTTTAAATAACCTTGATGTTGAATATACCTATTGCCGTTCTAGAAGAGCGACAGAAAAACCATTCATAGAGCGTTTTTGGGGAACAGCGAGAACTAAGTTCTTTTCAAAGTGCTCTGGTTATTTAGGTAAACGTAAGTCTGAAATTATTCCAGAAAAAACCATTAAACAAGCGGCTAAGTTAACCGTTCACCAATTTATGGTGATGTGGGATGACTATGTTCAGAATGTCTATCATCACAACCCCCATAGCATGATTAATAATTGGACTCCTGCCGAAATGTGGGAAGAGCATGCTGAATCTGATGCGATTATTACGATGTCAGACCATGATGAGCGCTTAAAGCTTCGAGGTATCGCTAAAGAATTGACTTGCAGCATAAACAGCGGTGTTCAACATCGTCGCCAGCGATTCCACTCAGACGAGCTTGCTGCATTGGTTCGTCAAGAAGTTAAAAACACAGGTAAGAATAAATTGAAATTAGGTGTTTTGATTGATTATTTTGACGCCTCGGCTTTAACTGTTATTGATTCATCAGGTGCATTGATTAATGTACCTAATGTTAATAAAACGATAAAACTTGATACAGGCTTCGCAGAATTAAAAGCTTTAATTAAGCAGCGTCAAGACGAGGAATTCCCTGAGCCTATCTCCGAAATAAAGGCCAATAACATCATTAAAAAACATCGTAAAAATGGCACGGTGGTCCCTCAAGATTCTCTCATTGCAGAAAAGTGTATGACAGAGAGTGAGCCTGAAGATGAAGTTAATATAGATAGCCCGTTAGAGTCGACTACCAGAGGAAATAATTATGATTCAGAAGATTTTACAGATGAATATGAGGAAGACTAACATGGAAATTAAAGCACCAAAAAACGAGCATGAATTGCTTGAAAATACACGTGATTTTCTTAGGTACAGAATGGTTACTGGGGATATGAAATTTATATGCTCGGAGTTAGATATATGCCGGGCTACTCATTCTACTTCATGCGTGCGCTCTATGGCTTTAGTTGGTCCATCAGGTGTCGGTAAATCACATTGTATTAAGAAATACAAAAATAGTAATCCAGATTATGTTGATGATAATCAGAAAGTCATTCCTGTACTTATTGCCAGTCTGGCACAAAAATCGACCACAAAAGTGTTAATGATAAAGCTTTTAAGCAGTTTGACCGGGTGTGGAAATATTACAGGGACGGAAAGCCATATTCGAGCACGCTTGATATCTAGATTAAAGGCGAGCCGAACAGAGATTGTTTTTATTGATGAAGCCCAGCACTTAGTCAGAGAAACATCAGATATAGCGGCACAACATGCTGCTGATGCTATCAAATCACTTATGGATGAAGTTCGGTTGCCAATCGTTTTAGTGGGCATTGAAAGCTTAAAACCGCTAATTTACGGAAAAGCAAAGTTCGAAGCTGAGAAGCAGATGATCCGTCGGTATCGGAAGTTACATGTTATCACTCCCTATGAGAGCAAATCAGAACAATGGGAGAAGATAATGACAAACTATCAAAGAAAGTTAAATGTAGATGCTGACCTGATATCAGACAATATGCTTGAAAGGATGCATGTAGCGACTGATGGTCTATTTGGAAATATCAAACCTTTATTTTTTGAGGCGTTACGATTGGCCGGTGCTGATAATAAAATCACTCAAGATATCTTAGCCAAGGCTTATGAGGTTTTTCAGCCTACAAACCCACTCGCAATCAATCCTTTTCAAGCGAGTATTTCTGAACTAGAAGCTACGATAACGTTAAAGCTTGGGATGCTAAAAGAACAGGGTGCAGCCTAATGGATCTATTGACTAAATTACCCATAGAGGCAGGCGAATGCATTAGAAGCTATGTGATCCGTTTAGCTGTAGCAAATGATTACGATACGGTAACTCGCTTCTTTAATGAAACAAGTAACGGTAAAAAATTGAGCATCAACGGCAGTCAAGAAAGTATTACTGAATTTGTTAAATCCTTAGATATAAGGTTAGAGCACCAAAGCTTTCTGCCAGCAACACAGGAAATTAAAAGGGCGATTGGCGTTGAATTCATGATGCACGAAGAACCACATGTATGCCCTCACTGTTTGGTTGAAAAGGATGGTGTTGAAGCTAAGTGGCAACTACTACAGTTCACTCATTGTGACGTTCATCATTGTGAGCTTATAACTGATTGCCATTGCGGAGAACCGTTGGAGTGGAACGAAACGCTACTTTCATATGGCTGTTTACATTGTTATTCACCTTGGAGCGAGATAGCAGGAAAAATTGAGGTTAAGGTTTTGCCATCTTATGTTAAGTATTTCTCCTTATTACCTTTTGATAAAAGAGAAGCTTATTTAGAAGATATGATGACAGCGGCTATTAGAGCTTTACGACCCTTCGATAGCGTACACCACAAAATACAAAAGTTACGTGATTGTAAGGTGAATTGGACTGATTTAATGGCGCAAAGCTTTAAGATGTTATCTGATAGTTCAACGATAACTCAATGGATACAAAATTTAGCTTTTAAACGAAATCACTATAAAACCCTAGGTGATATTGCCGTATTTTACCCCATATTTACGTTAAAAGACCGTTTGTATTCAGACTGGTTAATAAAAGATTATAAACTGAAATTCAGTGCAGTTACCCCTTCATCAAAGCTTTTAAGTTCACATGCTTTCACATCCTGTAAAGCTAGGAATTCATCTGCACTTCTAGAATCTACAAAAGAAGGGGTAAAAACCCAGTTAATGAATCAAGTTGATCAAGTTTCATTTGTAAAAATGACAGGGTGTAATATTAATATTACCCGTAAAATATTCAAGATGAAATCAATTAAAATGTTATCTGAAACTGGCCGTGGACGGTATGCATTTATTAATATTGATTCATTTGTAAGTAAATTAGAATCGATGAATTCATTACCATTATCTAGTGCGGTGTCGATTGAACGGTTTGAAGGATTACTTTCAACCTACGGCTTATCACATGAAGATGCATGTATAGAGGTTTTAAATGCTAATTTACCTGTACACCTTAACCCTTTTGCATCTAATTTCATTTCATCCTTTCAGGTGGACGAAGTACAATTTTTAGCGTATTTAGAAGAGGAATATATCAAAAAAAATAATTTTTCGTTGAGTCATACCTCTCGTCTTTTAAGGATCCCTAGAGATAAAATAAAACGCTTTGGTCGCATGAAGTTGCTTGAAGAGTTACTTGCTCCTAAAGGACAATATTTATTTTCAGGCACTTCTATTGCAAGATTTTTAGCGCAATATGAATGCTTAGAGCGATGGGCAGACATTCATGACTTATGCTTAACCAAAGTATATAGAGAAGTTTTATTTCAAGATATCAAGCCTGCATTTAGCCCATTTGTTTTTGAGAAAACAATAGCACTAGTCAATTTGTTGAATAAATTGCACGGGAGTCAATGGGATCATCCTGAGCAGCTTACTTTAGTCATGTGAGACGAGAGTGAAGATGACAACCTGATATTAAGCCTGACTATTTTGAGTGGCTATTTAAGTTGAAAATTGTGAATCAAAGGGATCCCTTTATTCATATAAGCCTATTTCCTTCTCTGTAATCGCATTAACATTATTTATTTCATCAAAGTTAGATACTTAAACCCTCAACTGTGAATAGACATAAGTAGTGAGGTTATCTCAATAATAAAGCTAAGCGAAACAAACTATTTCAGTAGTGATGCTTCTAGAGCTAAATCGAAGTATAAGTCCTTAGGTTGGAATTCACTCATAAGTTGTCGAGACTGAAACACAGTAATGATCACTTTGTGCGCATTAGAGACATTAACTTTAAATATTTTTCCATATATTTTCTAATGAATAATTTGTGTCATATTACTGAGAAGTCTTAGTAATAATCTAAAAACACCCAGATAACATCCTAATCCATTGATTTTATGCGTAATAGCCTCGAATTTTATATTGGATATTACTGAGAAGTCTCAGTAATATCCAAGTTCTGACAAAAATACAAAATTTGTATTTCCTAAAGCCATGAAATTATGGGATATTAATGTTAATTAAATAATATTTATGGGACGGACATTACTGAGAAGTCTCCATAATAAGCTGTTAGGCATATAGGAGTTTCATCTTGTTTCGAATACTTAGTTTAGTTTTAATCGGGGCGCTGTCTGGGTGTGCTAGTACAAAAGATGCAGAGAAAGTATCTGAATATATTTCACCAATTCAAGCA
>NZ_JACGVZ010000043.1:0-12432 GCF_014077465.1 Colwellia sp. BRX10-4 | reverse complement strand
TCAACATCTATAAAAATCGATAGGCAAAAGCTTACAAGATGCAGTACATGCATTATTGTTGACCAATCGATAGCTGTGTTTCAGAGCATTATCACTGCGTAGTATTATCATGGGTGGCATAGTAATTTTTTATCACAGCGGAAAATTATCATGGGTGGCATAATAATTTATCGATAGGCAAAGGCTTACAAGATGCAGTACATGCCTTGTTGTTGACCAATGGATAGCTGTGTTTCAGAACATTGTCACTGCGTAGCATTATCATGGGTGGCATAGTAATTTTTAGCATTTTAGAATTAATACTGAAAATTTTTGTATGTTTTGATCTACAGCGGACATGGTTGTATTACATGACTTCTTGCAGCTCGTCCACTTTGTGTAAAGCAGACTATAATGTCAGGTTTTTTTACAGCATATAATACATTGCACTGCAAATATGTTCATTCAGACTATAAATATGTATATTTCCAAATCTAACATTAGATTTTTCTCTGTATTTTGAGTTTTTCATTAGCCAGTGTCCATTTTTTTTACACTTATTATTTCAAAATTAATATCATTTTAAGTTACACATTTTAATTGCCTTTTATTCATACCATTAGGCTTTACCAATTCTGAATGGCGCAAAAAATGCCTATAACCGTGCGGATGAGGATGTGTTAAATAGCTTCCTATCTCCCGTTAACTATTCGTGAGTTTTAGTTAAGTTGTATCGGGTACTTGCAACTATAAAGGAGTCAATTATGAAAATTTTAACATTGGCAGTAGTGTTCGTATTATTAGCTTTCAATTCTAATGCTACCAAGTACAAGTTCATTGCAACAGATAGTAGTATTGAGACAGAAATGTGTGTGATTGCTGGCAATAATAATAAAGATGGATTAAAAAAAGCACTGAGATTGGGTATGATGGGTTCTGCGATTAATTCAAAACGCTTTACTGTTAATTCTGTTACTTGTAATGATATGGTAATGGCGCATTTTGCCCATAAATATGATGCGTTAGATACCTTTTCGTATTTAAACCATTTCACCTCCAAAAAAGATAAAATACCTACCACAAGTGTTGAAATAAAAGATATCGCAGCCGTTTTCAATCAAAAAAATGAAGAGACTAAGATCATTTATGTCGGCTCGGCTAAATAAATTGCATACTGAAATTCAGAGCTAAACTTTTATAACTTACTATAAAGTTTAGCTCTTCATTCAATAAGTTAATGTGACGTTTAGCATACAAATGTCTGCTTCTTACCATTGGATATAAAATACTGAAATATCTAACTGTCAGTTTTCTTCCCCCAAAGCTGACCAGTAATTAGAAGCTATTTAATAATCCAGAATGACTATTTTGTAGCAGAAGTTAGCGTCTATATATGGAATGCCAACTAAAACTATCAACTTGCAGCCGCCATAAGTTTTGTTTTCATTATATAATTTCATTTTGTTTTTTATACCCTGAGATCAGTCTCAAAAATGATTTTAGGCACGTCCACTATACCAATGATTATTTAATTAACTATTTGCCTGCTTAAGACAACTAGCGGGTGTTAAGGTAACCTCAACAAACATTAAAATTTCAAAAATTTACTTCTTCTTTGCGCACGCAGAAGACGTTAACACCGTCATTTCAGGATCTGTTTCGAATGATTATTAAGGTTCACTTATGCCAGTTGAGGTCAGCTTCCAACTTTATTTGGAGTGTTTCTAGTACTTGATAAATAAAAACTTACTGCCTCATTTTTTTCTATCTTTATTCACCAAAGCCCATTTTTGCTCAATGATATAAGTAAACTTGCATGGGATTTTTTTTCGATCTTTATTTACCTTCTTCAGATACTAATAAAATTAAATCGTTGCAGACCAAATACCACTTATTAATGATAAAAAAGCAACGTCATTAGCATGGACTTATACCTAAATCATTAAGATAGAATTAAAATGTTATGAGTATATTCATTTAAATCGTAATTATTTATTGACAGATAGAGCAAAACATCTTAAAAATAGAAGCATAAATAATTTTTCTTCGGATTCAATTTACAATGAATTTTACATTTTTACTCATTACACTCCTCTCTGTCGTCGTGGTCATTAAACCATTGCGGAGTTGGTGTTGTGTGTAAGAAAAGTTATTAAATAACAAATACAATAAACCCTCGCTCTGCACAAGACCGAGGGTTTTTTTATTGTTGAAACTTAGTTTAACCATACTTTATAGAAGGCAAGCTCATGACAAAGAAGCAATTCACTGGTGCACAGATGGTAGTAAAAGCATTAGCGGCACTCGACGTGAAGTACATTTTCGGCTATCCCGGTGGTACTGTTTTAGATATTTACGATGCCTTATTTCAGCAAACAGACGTTGAGCATATCTTAGTACGTCATGAACAAGCCGCAACTCATATGGCGGATGGGTTTGCTCGGGCCACCGGCGAGGTAGGTGTCGTGCTTGCCACATCAGGTCCTGGGGCGACAAACTGTATAACGGGTATTGCTACCGCTTACATGGATTCAATTCCTATGGTGGTGCTCTCAGGACAAGTACCGACCACACTTATTGGCGATGATGCCTTCCAAGAAACTGATATTGTTGGCTGCTCTCGTCCCATCGTTAAGCACAGTTTTAACTGTCGGGTGGTTGAAGACATCCCTAATATTATCGCTAAAGCTTTTTATATTGCCAGCACTGGAAGACCGGGGCCAGTGGTTATTGAGCTGCCCAAAGACTTATTAATGCCAACCAGCATGGGCGAATTTCATATTGAAACTGATGTTAAGATGCGTTCGTACAACCCAAGCGTTAAGGGTCACCCTAAACAAATAAGAAAAGCCGTTAAAGCAATGGCCGCGGCTAAAAAGCTGGTTGTTTATTCGGGGGGTGGTGTCATTATCGCCAATGCATCAGACTTGTTAACAAAACTTGTTGAAAAATTAGATGCCCCAATTACTAATACCTTAATGGGTTTAGGTGGCATTTCAGGCACTCATAAAAACTATATTGGTATGTTAGGCATGCATGGTTCAGTTGAAGCCAACAAAACGATGGCAAATGCTGATGTCATTCTTGCACTTGGTGCTCGCTTTGATGATCGTGTCACAAATAATGTTAAGAAATTTTGTCCCGATGCCAAGATAATTCATGTTGATATTGACCCAACTTCTATTTCGAAAACGATTAATGCTCATATCCCGGTTGTTGGCCAACTTGAGTTCGTGTTACAACAGTTATTAGATGAATTAGCGGCAACAGACTTCGAACCTAATAAAGAAGAAAGAATGCAGTGGTGGCAAGAAGTTAATAACTGGCGCGAGATTAACCGCGTAGCTTATGTCCAAGAAGGTGACCAAATAAAACCCCAGCGTGTTATCGAAGCTATGTATGAAATTACCCAAGGTGAAGCATATGTTTGCTCTGATGTCGGTCAACATCAGATGTTTGCTGCACAATACTACCCGTTTGCTAAACCTCGCCAATGGATAAACTCTGGTGGTCTAGGCACAATGGGCTTTGGCTTACCTGCTGCTATGGGGGTTAAATTAGCCTTCCCTGAAAGTCATGTTATTTGCATAACGGGTGATGGCTCTATTCAAATGAATATTCAAGAGCTTTCAACGTGCTTACAGTACAACTTACCTGTGGTTATTATTTCATTAAACAACCGCTCATTAGGCATGGTTCGCCAGTGGCAGGATATGGTTTATGGCGGCCGGCATTCATCTTCCTATATGGATTCGCTTCCTGACTTTGTAAAACTTGCTGAATCATATGGTCATGTCGGTATGCAGATAAACCATTTAGATGAATTAGAAGATAAGCTAACAGAAGCCTTTGCGATTAAAAATCGTTTAGTTTTTGTAGATGTATTAGTTGACGAAAACGAACATGTTTACCCAATGCAGATAAGATTGGGCGCAATTGATGATATGTGGATAAAAAAAGGAGTAAAAGCATAATGCGCAGAATTTTAGCTGTTTTATTAGAAAACGAACCGGGCTCTTTATCACGTATTGTTGGTTTATTTTCTCAACGCGCCTTTAATATTGAAAGTTTGACCGTAGCTCCCACTGAAGATCCAAGTTTGTCGCGTATTACTATAGCAACACGAGGCGACGATAGAGTACTAGAGCAGATCGTCAAACAAGTAAATAAACTCATTGATGTCATCAAAATTACCGACTTAACAGAGCGTAGCCATGTTGAACGGGAACTACTGCTGATCAAAGTTTTGGCGATGAATGATAAATCACGCACTGAGGTTAAGCGTATTACCGATATTTTCAGGGGCTCAATTATCGATATTGGTAAGCAAGTTTATACCATTCAATTAACTGGCGATGCTGAAAAGCTTAATGCTTTTATCACGACACTCGCCAATGAAACAGAGATAATTGAATCGGTGCGCTCCGGCTGTGTCGGTATTGCCCGTGGTGAGAAAGCGCTTAGGATATAACGAACACTGAAGTTAAAAAACCAAGCAACCTGCTTGGTTTTTTGTTTTATAATAAGCAACCAATCATCAAAAGACAGATAATGAAAACGAAAACGACTTTTTCTCTCGCAACTAAAAGTGATAAAAAATCACTGATGCGTTTTTATAAACAGCAAAGTTATAGGGCAGGCCTACTGGGTTTAGACAACGCTTACTTGCTTAAGTACTCATCAGATATTATTGGCACAGTTATAATTTCAACGCTGTTGGAAAATAGCCAACAATCGTTTTTACATGCTTTGGTTATCGAACGGGCCTTTCGACAACAAACGTTAGCCTCACAGCTATTAACCTTTGCTTGCACTCAACATCAACACCAAGAAATCTTCTGTTTTGCTGATGAAACGCTAAATCACTTTTATCTGCAAAATGGCTTTGAAAAAATATCTGAACAACAATTACCTGAGCCGCTGTTAGAAAGGTTTCTAAGAGTAAAGAAAGCTAAAAGAAATTTATTAGCTTTCACTTGTAAGCCGCTTATTTTATAGAAAATTAGCCATTAGTGCTTGCGGCTATAAGGGTATTTTTCAATAAGCAGGCAATAGTCATTGGGCCAACACCACCCGGTACCGGTGTTATCGCACCACAAACCGGTGCAACATTCGCAAAGTCGACGTCACCAACGAGTTTAGCTTTGCCGCTCTCATCTTCTATATGGTTAATACCGACATCAATAACAGTTGCGCCTGGTTTCACCCAACTGGCTTGAACAAAATTAGCTCGTCCAACCGCTGCAATTAAAATATCGGCTTGCTGACAAATACCTGCTAGGTTTTTAGTGCGGGAATGAGCAATGGTTACTGTGCAATTTTCTTGTAGAAGTAACAAAGCAACAGGCTTACCAACGATATTAGAGCGACCAATGACAACCGCATGCAATCCTGATAAGTCTTCGCCTAAATGTTGTTTAGCCAATATAATGCAGCCTTGCGGCGTACAGGGTACTAATGCGCCTGGCTCGCCATTTAACAAGCGACCCGAGTTCATCGCATGAAAACCATCAACATCTTTATGCGGAGCAATAGCCGCAATAATAACGCTTTCATCAATGTGATTTGGCAAGGGTAATTGTACTAAAATACCGTGCACCGCATCATCACTATTTAATTGTTGCAGCTCAGCTAATAATTGTATTTGGCTAGTGTCATGAGGCAATTTAATTTCGTTAGAAATCATGCCGACATCACGTGTCTGCTTTATTTTATTACGCACGTAAACTTCACTTGCTGGGTCTTCCCCAACGAGTACCACCGTTAAGCCAGGAACAATTCCCTTGTCTTTTTTAAGCTGAGCGACTTGAAGCGTTAGTGTTTTTCGTAAATCAGCAGCTGCCTGCTTACCATCAATGATCATCTATATTTCACTTTATTAGAATTAGCGTTAGAAATTTAGGAAACGAGTCACGACTGAATTGAACGTTAGCCGTCAACCCTTGTTGCTATCACTCTTTGCACTTACCTTTTACATAGAGGAAAGCAAAGCATAAAATTAATCGATATCATTTAGCGGCCATGAAACAATGAAATCTTCAAAATATTCTATCGCAACATCGTTATCTTTAACTATTTTTCCTCGAACCGACATCCCCGCTTTATGCATAGCTGTCTTTTTTCCGTTGTTAAGCAGTGGATGCCAAGAAGGCATGCCACGTCCCTCTTTTAGACGACGATAGGTACAACTAGGCGGCATGAAAAAAACACCGTCTAAATTTTCTTGTGTTAAGCGCACACAATCAGGCACTAAAGTGGTACGTTGTTCGTATTTTGAACATTGACAACTTTTTTCATTCAGTAAATGGCAAGCAATATTAGTGTAATGAATCTGCTCACCTTCGTTAATATAAGTGGTTGGCAGTAACTCAGTTTCCTGGGTTGTTTCATCATCATCAATAAATTTGTTTAGACAGCATTTAGCACAACCATCGCAAAGAGACTCCCACTCAGGTCGACTCATTTCTTCTAATTTTTTGGTTTGCCAAAAAGGAGCTTGTTCGCTCATAAATATCTTCTCTTTTATTTTCTCTGGTGAATCGAATGAATTTTACTGAATAGGTGGAAATTTTATTCTGTCTGATAAATGACCGACCGAGCTAACAAAATAATAAGATAGATTCCAATGCATTAGACTCTTGTAATTATTATAAGCTAAATAAACACGGCCATTTTCGTCATCAGGAAATACTAGTGCAGCCTTAATGTCGACTTTAGGTAAGTGAGTACCATCAGCGCGCCTAACACCTAAAGCTTGCCACTGTGCTAAGGTTTTTTCTGTTTTTTCCCAAGCTTTTAACCAGTTTGCTCGACTACCCGTATTTTTAGGAATAGCCAACGACTTATCGAAATTTGCTGGTAATTTAACCTGTCTACCCCAAGTTAATTCGTCGCTCCAACCTTCTTTTTTAAGATAGTTAGCCATAGACGAAAACACATCGTCTAAATTACCCCAGATATCTTTCTTGCCATCGCCATCTCCGTCGACCGCAAAAGCAACAAACGAGGTTGGCATAAACTGATTTTGCCCCATAGCACCCGCCCAAGAGCCTTTCATCTGTTCAACACTGATATGTCCTTGCTGAACAATAGTTAACGCAGCCCAAAGTTGTTTCTTAAAAAACACTTCACGGCGACCTTCATACGCAAGCGTGGTTAATGCCGAAATAACATTATAATTACCCATGATTTTACCGAAGTTTGTTTCTAACCCCCATAACGCCACGATAAAACGGGGTTGAACGTTATATTCTTTACCAATTTTTGTCAGTAAGGGTAAATGTTCTTTATACAATGCACGCGCTTTATTAACTTTCCAGTCAGGAACACGTTTTGGTAAATAAGTATCTAAAGTTTCAACAGTTTCTGGCTGAGAACGATCGGCTTTTACCGCACGCTTATGAAATTTGACCTTTGAAAAGGCGTTATTAACAAGTGCAGTGTCATAGCCCTTGCCCAACGCTTCTACTTTGAGTGCTGTAACATATATTTCAAAACCCACTGCACTTAGATTTTTTTTTGCCGCTTGAGCAGAGCTAGTTAAACAAAGCAAAATACAACAACTCAGTAGTACACTATATTTTTTAATATCAAAGCAAAACGACATGCAACACTCCTTAATCATCATTGTTATTTTTTATTTTCATATCCGTTTTATGTTGGTCAAGTAAGTTTTCTACGGGGGGTGGAAGTTGTAAGTAAAAGCCTTGCTCATTTAAATTTGCTTTTACTTTTTCAATGTCTGCTAGTGCCAGCTTTTCTTTTTTTGCTAGATTCATCACAGTAACAAGTGTTGGCGTACCAAAAATCGACATCAAGGGTGCCGGTACTGATGAGAAATCATTACGTTGTTTAACAAAAAGATATGTTTGCGCTTTTTTAGTACTTTTATAAATGGTACACAGCATTAAGAAGACCTATGTTTTTAGTTGTAGTGTTTTAAAATGCCTAATAGACAGTTTATTTAAAATCATTTTTGGCGAATAAATTTAATTGCTCACCGAACAAGGTTTTACGCCAGCCCGACAATATATCAATTGATTCACTATACTCGGGCGCATTATGTAATTTAAAATGCCATGACAAAAATTGATTAATTTGTTTTTTCGAGGCTAAATTTTCAGCGGTAAGTTCAGCGTTTAACGCTTGTTCAGCAACAAAGTTTTTCACTTTCTTAAAGATTTGCTTATAACCTGGGTATTCATCAAGACGAAAAATTTTCTCGGGGTATTGACCACAATCTTCTTGCTCAGCCTTTTTTAAGACCATCAACATTGTTTTGCCCTTGTGGCGAACATCAAGCATTTCGACGCCTTCAAGGTTGGCCATAACCGCAACGTTATCAGGGTTATGAACCGCTAAAGCAAATAAGGTGTGATCTTTTGCAATAAAGCCTATCGGCATATCACGACTCTTCGCTTGCTGAAAACGCCAACTGGCTAAGTGTTGCAAGATGTACAGTTGCTTGGCGCTGAGTTTCCAGCTTAACTTGATATTACGATATAATTTACTTTCATCGATAGGCGTAAATTTTTTATCTATCAGTAAATCACTTTCTTCCTGCGCAGCATCGAGCCAGCCTTTTTGCTCAAGTTCATCGCGAATACGCGGATAAAGTTGAAATAGATACTCGACGTCTGCTTGCGCATAATCAAGCTGTTTAGCACTTAAAGGACGCTTCATCCAATCGGTTCTAGACTCTGACTTATCAACTTCTATCTCAAGATAATGGTTGACCATTGCGGCATAGCCCATTGATAAACCATGGCCGAGAAACGACATCATTATTTGACTGTCAATTAAGTTAACCGGACGACAATTTGCCGCAGTCAGAAAAACTTCTAAGTCTTCTGAGCAAGCATGTAGTACCTTACAAATTTTTTCATCGGTTAGTAGCTGCCAAAAGGGTGATAAATCATCTATCGCAACGGGGTCAATTAACGCTAAGTTTTCCCCGTCGTTCACTTGAATAAGACCTAATTTAGGATACAAGGTACGAGTGCGAACAAATTCGGTATCTATTGCCAAAAAGTCTGCTTGCGCAAGTTTCTGACAAAGCACAACCAATGAGGCATGATCTTCTACGTAAGTTTTATTCAAGTTTATCCCTTAAAAAATTAATGACAGCTTATGCAACAATATCAACAAAAGACTAACGGCGGCGACGAGTTGCTTGTTGGCTTCTTTGTTGATGTTTTTTCACTGAGCGGCGAATACGACGGCTTTTGGCATTATCCATTACTTTTTCGTCCACTTTTACTTTGCTTTGTGTTTCAACTGGCAAGCCCACTAATTTACGGTAGTAATTGACTTCAGGTAAAGCTAACTCAGTCCAACCACCATTAGGTAGTTGTCGTTTCATTTCCATATCGCCATAGCGCACACGAATTAAACGGCTAACTTGAACTTCTTGGCTTTCCCATAAACGGCGAACTTCACGGTTACGCCCTTCAGAAAGTACCACATGGAACCAATGATTACGTCCTTCACCACCTTTGTAAGTGATCTTTTGAAATTTCGCTGGTCCATCTTCCAATTTAACACCCGCACGCAATGTTTGCAGCATGGCTTCATTAACTTCGCCAAAAACACGTACGGCATATTCACGTTCAACTTTTTGTGAAGGATGCATTAAGCGATTAGCAAGCTCGCCATCAGTAGTAAATAACAACATACCCGAAGTGTTAATATCTAATCGACCAACAGCAACCCAGCGACTATTCTCTAGTGGCGGTAAACGATCAAAAACCGTTGGACGCCCTTCAGGATCTTTCCGGGTACACATTTCGCCTTCGGGCTTGTTGTACATAATGACACGACATAAATCATCTTCTTTAGGTTTTAACTTAACGATGTGACCATCAAGACGAATTTGCTCACTTCCTTCGATGCGGTCCCCTAAAAAAGCGGTTTTTCCATCAACACTGATACGACCAGCACTAATGAAAGTTTCCATTTCACGGCGTGAACCTTTACCTGCACGGGCAAGGACTTTTTGTAATTTTTCAGACATGGCTTTAACTCTCTTTACGTCAGTAACTTCACGGTATTTTCCGCTACGTTGCTGTCTCTAAAATAAATAGTGTTTGTATATTTTTATTAATACGGGTGCTGTTGCTATAACTAAACCGATGCTTGCAAAGGTATATCTATAGCGCCTAAATCAGCCATAGGCAATAATTCGGGTAACTGGCTTAATGAAGTTAATGAAAAATAATCTAAAAATGCTTTTGTGGTCGCATATAACGATGGCCGCCCAGGCACTTCTTTATTACCAACCACTTTCACCCAGTTTCTTTCTAATAATGTTTTCATTATATAACTACTTACTGCTACTCCGCGAATCTCTTCAATTTCGCCGCGGGTTATTGGCTGTTTATAAGCAATAAGGGCAAGCGTTTCTAAAAGTGCTCGCGAATACTTAGGCGCTTTTTCTTTGGTGAGCTTAGCAACAAAAATAGCTAAGTCTTCATTAAGCTCACTAATCGTTTCAAATCGGTAACCTGAAGCAACCTGCACCAAATTAACCCCTGAATTTTTATATTTTATCACCAATTCACCAATGACATCACGAATTTGCTGGTGATTTAGCTGATAATTAACTAATAATTCTATTTTTATTTGCTTAACACTCAAAGGTCCATCGCTGACAAAAAAAGCCGCTTCAATAAGTTTAGCTATTTTTATTTTTTCAACCGTTGTCATACTGGTAAACGCACTCTTAATTGACCAAAAATGGTGGTTTGTACACATTCTATCAAACTTTCTTTGATCAACTCTAAAATAGCTAAAAAAGTTACCACAACACCTTGTCTGCCCTCAACGACTGCAAACAAAGCGCTAAATTCAACAAAAGCTGAGCTATTTTCAGCAGCACACTTTAACTGCGCTAATATTGATGACATCCGCTCTCTGGTTGATAAAGATTCTTTTTCGATATGATGATGTTCGAGTGCTTTGGTACGTTTAAGTACTCCTTGTAAAGCACTGACAAGTTCACTTAAGTCGACATCAGCCTGAAAAACGGCGGCTTGAAAATCTTCAGATAATTCAACATTCCCTTGAAAAAAATCACGTTCAAGACGAGGAATTTGATCAAGTTGTTGCGCGGCACTTTTGATCACTTCATATTCTTGTAAACGCCGTACTAATTCGGCACGTGGGTCTTCGTCCTCATCAGCTACCGCTTGTTTTGGTAATAATAAACGTGACTTTATTTCCATTAAAATGGCAGCCATTACTAGGTATTCGGCCGCTAATTCCATTTTAATTTCTTTCATTAATTCAATGTATTGCATATATTGTGTAGTGATCGGCGCAATAGGCATATCAAGAATATCAAATTTTTGCTTACGAATAAGGTAAAGCAATAAATCAAGTGGTCCTTCAAATGACTCTAAAATAACCTCTAAGGCATCAGGCGGAATAAATAAATCTTTTGGCTTATTAACCACCACTTCACCACGGATCAATGCCAGCGGTAATACTTGCTGAACCATCTCTCGCGGCATAGTTTTTTCTTTTGAATTAGCGGGCTGACTCACTCGTTATTAATCCATAATAAGTTGTAGTTATTCAAAAGGGCTTGGGTCGCCTTCACCGACTCGAATAACTTTCACTTCATCATCAGAAAAATCAATGACGGTGGTTGGGTGCTCACCCAAGTGCCCGCCATTAATGATTAAATCAACTTGGTGCTCTAAAATATCGCGAATGTGCTCAGGGTCATACTCTGCTCGTTCTTCACCGGGCATGATTAGCGTTGTCGACATAATAGGTTCTTGCAGTTCAGCCAATAAGGCTTGCACTATGGCATTATCAGGCACCCGAATACCTATGGTTTTTCTTTTCGGATTTAATAACCGTTTAGGTACTTCTTTTGACCCTTTAAAGATAAAGGTATAAGGACCTGGGGTATTACTTTTTAATAACCGATAGGCGCTGTTATCAACACGGGTATACTCGGATAATTCAGATAAATCACGACACACTAAGGTGAAATTATGATCTTTATCGATATTTCGGATATTACAAATACGTTCAAGCGCTTTTTTGTCGCCGATATGACAACCTAAAGCATAACCTGAATCGGTAGGGTAAACGATAACACCACCTTGTTGGATAATGGCCGCCGCTTGCTTCATCAAACGACCTTGCGGATTATCTGGGTGTACATAAAAAAACTGACTCATAAATTTTCTCCACTAAGATGTTGATGTTAATTTCGGTATTACTTTAGGTACGACTTTAAGTATTAATACAGTTGTTAAGCTTACTACTCACTTACGTATACCTCAGGTATACCTCTGTTGCTCACTTAATAACTCACTTAACGGCCTTAGGCCAAAGGTCCCAAATGGGTTTCACCTGATCGGGCATACGTAAATTACGACCTAAATCACTCCATCGCGTTGGATAATGAAAGTCTGAGCCCATAGATGCATGTAAATCATA
>NZ_JACGVZ010000017.1:0-90605 GCF_014077465.1 Colwellia sp. BRX10-4 | reverse complement strand
TAAAGGTACTTGTTGCCTCGAAAGAAAAGCGGTAATCATCAAGTGTTATTGGCTAGATATTCGTAAACAACATGCACATAACCTAAACAATCTAAGTATAGATAATTAAGGTTGAATGACTATATATTGCTAGCTGCGGTAGGTTTTGTGTTGATACTAACTTATTCCGTTTTGCGCACAAAACGACCAAAAATACTCCCATGATTTACTGTTGCTAACTTCCGCAAAGTGGCCAGCCTGTGTAAAAACTCATTGTTGTTTGTATAAATTTTAAAATACGTTTTACAGCTTAGTTTGTTTATTTTGGATGAGAGTCGAATTTAAAATAAAAAGATAAGGTTAGAGCCTTATATCTTGGCCTTTATGGCGTTCATTAACCCTTCAATACCCATTATGTTTAACATTCGCTTGAAATTATGAGCCAGAACATGGAGATTCATTTCGGTTCGAACGTTTTAAATCGACGAGTGAGTAAATGCGTCATTCCCATCCAACACTTAATCGTACCGAACGGATGCTCGACACTCTATTTTCTAATTAGCATCAAGTCTTGCCGTTTTTTCATTAACTTATCCATATTGTCTATTCTGTCTTGATGCTCCCATCGAGTTATCTTTCTTGGTGTTGCACTTTTGGTACATTGTGGCTGCAAGCTACACTGTCGGCAATCTTTGACTCTAGCTCGATAATGCATCAAATATAAATCACGATCTTTTGTCATGGTTTTACCTGGCATTCACTGACTGTTGTTGGGACAAATATAAACGTCTTTTTCTTTATCATAGGTAAATTTAGAACGATTAAAGATGCCTTTTTTATCGCTACCTGAGGTA
Source organism: Colwellia sp. BRX10-4 (assembly GCF_014077465.1). Classification (NCBI taxonomy): domain Bacteria; kingdom Pseudomonadati; phylum Pseudomonadota; class Gammaproteobacteria; order Alteromonadales; family Colwelliaceae; genus Colwellia; species Colwellia sp. BRX10-4. The sequence goes on along the minus strand of NZ_JACGVZ010000017.1, from coordinate 89,772 downwards.
TCTCCCTTTGGTACAAGTGTTGTCATACCGGCATCTTGTGTGTCTTTGATATCTTAGCCGCTGAAGTAACCCTTATCTGCGATAACGGTTAGGTCTTTTCTTTTTAGCGCGTGTTGAGCTAAAACCGCTGTAGGACAGAGTTGGCCTGGGTCAGTGGTATTGGTCACTTCATGTGCAACGATGAGATGATGCTTGGCATCAACAGCACTTTGAATGTTGTAGCTGACCACTCTCGTTATACCTTGAGTTTTCATCAACCTTGAATCAGGATCAGTGGTTGATATTTGTTTTTCTGGGTGGTCTTTGACTTCTTTTTCTAGTATTTTTAATTCAGCGAGTTTTTGTTTTAAATTCCTAATAGTTTCTTGCGTAGCCTTTATTTTTTGGTGGCTATGCTGCTCTTAATCAGGTCTGTCTAGTTTTTCTAAATAGTTACTAATATGTTTTTCAACTCGCTCAATATGAAAGCCCATTTTCTTTGGGGTGTAATTGTTATCTTTGTTGTTGCTCGCTTTAAATTTACTGCCATCAATAGCAATCTCGCCTTCATCAAACATATGAAGTTGTCTACATAGCTGAACGAATGTACGGCAAACATGCTTAATTCCCTTAGCATTATTTTTCCTAAAGTCAGCAATGGTTTTAAAATCTGGAGCAAGTCGTTCAAGTAACTACATGAGTTCAATATTTCTATTCGCTTCAACTTCTAATCTTTTAGAGGATTGGACTCGATTAAGATAACCATAGAGATAGAGTTTTAACATGACAGCAGGGTGATACTTAGGACGGCCAGTAGACTTAATGATCATGCCCGCGAAACCTAACGCTGCTAAATCCAATGCCTCAATAAACACATCAATAACTCTGACAGTATTTTCAGCAATAACAAAGTCATTGAGAGATTCTGGAAAGAGTGTAGATTGGGAGCGGTTAACACCTTTAATAAAGCCTGATATGACACTTACCAACAAGAATTAAAATACTGATAATTATAGTAAAAGTGTGTATTTTGTGGGTAAGGTTAAGACCGATTGATCATAACTAATAGGTGGTTATACGAATAAGTGATCAAAAGGTTTTCACACAGTCTGTGGCAGACTGTGAATATAATAAAAATTATTCAATCTCATTTAGTATCTGAAAATCTAATTAGTCATGTCTATTCATACTACCAACTAATTCGGGTAATTAAACTGGCTAGCTAAACTAGATACGAGCAGATAAAAGCGTTTTCGTTTTTATTATTTTTAGTGAGTAGATAGATTAAAAATGCTTCTCAGAGGATGTAAGATTTTTCATCCTCTGAGAAGCATTTAGGTAGATTTTTATCGGATGAAACGTAAGAATTTAAGTTTCCATTTTGAATAAGGTGCGAAGCGTACCGGGATATCTTTAATAAAAGGGCGTTTAAGTACTGACTTTAGATGACTAAAATTATCAAAGCCGGCTTTACCACTATATTGGCCAATACCGCTAGGACCAATGCCACCAAAAGGTAAGTCAGGTACTGCATTAAACATGATGACATCATTAATACATTGACTCCCCGAACTTATTTCATCTACCCATTGTGCTAATTGCTCGTTGTTACGGCTAAAGATATAAGCAGAAAGTGGTTTTTCTCTTTGTTTGATAAATGATTTTGCTTGATCAAAATCTTCAATAGTGACGATAGGTAAAATGGCGCCAAAAATTTCTTCTGTCATTAAAGGACTATCCAAAGCGGGATTAATGATAATAGTTGGCGCTATATAGCAGCTTTCAATATCGCTTTCACCGCCAACCATAATTTTACCATCGTTAAAATAAGCGGCTATACGCTGACAATGGCGCTGGTTAATTATACGGCCATAGCTATCGCTATTTTTTGGGTTTTCACCAAACATAGCGGTTATTTGAGCTTTCAACGCTAGTGTTAATGGCTCAACTAGGTTTTCTTTTACTAATAGATAATCAGGTGCTATACAGGTTTGCCCTGCATTCATCCACTTGCCCCAAGCAATACGCTGTGCTGTTATTGTTAAATCTGCACTTTCATCGACGTAAACAGGACTTTTGCCGCCAAGTTCTAATGTCACCGGCGTTAAGTGCTTTGCGGCTGCGGCCATGACAATACGAGCGACTTGACCATTGCCAGTATACATAATGTGATCAAAGTTTAAGGTAAGTAATGCGGTTGTTTCTGCAACACCGCCTTCAACCACACTAACGGCGTTATTATCTAAATACTTAGGAATAAGTTGGCCAATAAGTTCAGAAATAGCAGGAGCAAGCTCCGAAGGCTTGATGATGGCACAATTACCGGCAGCAATAACGGCAATTAAAGGGGCCAATACTAATTGTAAAGGATAATTCCATGCGCCAATAATTAATACAGTGCCTTGTGGCTCGGGTGTAATAAATGATTTCCCCGGTTGTACCACTATGGGTGTGCTAACGCGAGTTGGTTTAGCCCATTTATTGAGGTGTTTGCACGTGTGGTCAACATCACTGGTTATGTATGATATTTCAGTGATCCAAGCTTCTAGAGTCGGTTTTGCAAGGTCATCTTGTAAAGCCTGTAAAATAGCTTTTTCGTTTTCAATAACAAGTTTTTTTATTGCTTGTAGTTGCTGTTTACGCCATGAAATATCTCGAGTGACATTAGTATCAAAATACTGACTGTGTTTTGTGAGTAATGCTTGGTAGGGCATAATTAAACCTTATTGTTGTTATTGAGTCTTATAGTTTTATTGGTACGACCAGATATAAAAACAAATTTACAACAATCACAACTGATCTACAAAACAATCAGAAAATTATCTGTTAAGCGGTAAGTGCTAAACTTTTTAAGTTCATCGCATAACCAATGACTCGGCTAACGATAGCTTGAATGTTATCGGTATCTAATTGCTCAACAGGTACATTGATATTACGGTATTCTATTTGCGTAAAGACCGTCGCAATAATATCAGCATCGATATGTGGGTCATGAGCATTAAAAAATTCGCATAGCTTGATAATGGGTTTTAACGAGGCCGCACGGTGTATCTCAGCTAAAGGGGCTAATTTACGGTTTACGCGTACTTCGGTAAAGAGTAATTGTTGAACAGCGAGCTCTTCGGGTGAGTCGATTATTCTTTTTACTAAGTATTGGGTCGCCATTGTGGCAAGTTTATTACGTAAATTTTCTTTTTCACTTATTTTACGTAGACTTGTTTTATTTACATTGGCGAGTAGTTCAACGGCAGGCTGCCAAGCTAAGCTTGTTTTTGAGGTGATTTGTGAAGAACACAGGGTAAATGCTTGATGAACTAACTCTTGTATATCTTTAAAATAATAGGTGGTAAGAGAGAGTTGGATATTCGCATGACTAGCGATGGCTCGATGAGTCGTGCCTTTTATTCCATTTTTTGCTAATACTTCAATGGCAGATTGTAATATCAGTAAACGTGTTTGTTCACCTTTGCTCCGTCTTTTTACCGTGGGGGTTTCCTTAGTCGAAAACATATTATTTTGTCATATAATTATAGTTAACATGAAGTTAACTTATTTTTGATGCTATTTCAATCTAGGCAAGAAAATTATCAGCATTTATTTGTTACAAAAAGTAATAGGTGAGCACTAGAGTTATAAAGCTTGTGAATAAATTAACGATAAAAAAAATGAGTCCAACACGGTTGTTGGACTCATTTATGATAAGGATACTGCTTTAAAAATATTGATACCTACATCCTTGTAGGCGATTTCGATGGTGTGTTGATAAATTAATGACTAGCGGACTGAGCTCTTAATTCGTCAGAGTCAAAGTCATCTACATTGATAGCGACTTTTCTGCCCAATTCAGCCTTGCATAACAACTCAGCTTCTACAGCATTAATGGCATTTACGGCTAAGCCTTTTTTAGCAACTTCATCGAGGGCATAAAAAGGGAGATCTTCACCAATAGCCTGACAAACTTTCTTAAATATTGGCTCACAAGCAATAATGTCATCTAGTGTTTGCTCAAGTTGACCTAAAACATTTTCTGGATCTCGGCTTAAATATTGACCTTGTCCTAAGCGCTCTCGAGCTTTACCAGGTGTTTGTAATATCTGTGCCACTTTATGGTCGGTAATATCAGAAGGTTTTTTCAACCATTTGCCCACAGGAAAGATCATCGCTCTTAGGAACAGTGCCACTATCTTATTAGGAAAGTTGCTGATCAATGCGTCAATAGCTTGCTGTGTTTCATACAAGCTATCTTCAAGTGCCCATTGTACAAGGGGTAGGTCATCTTGCTGACGGCCTTCGTCGTTATAACGCTTTAAGGTTGCCGAAGACAAATACAAATGGCTAAGTACATCACCTAAACGCGCCGAAATTCTCTCTTTGCGCTTCAAATCGCCACCCAGTGTCAGCATCGATATGTCTGATAGCATAGCTAAGTTACTACTAAAACGAGTAAGCAATTGATAATAACGAGAGGTTTCATCTCGAAAAGGTACTTTTAAAATTCTTGCGCCCGTTAATGAAAACCAAAGGCTGCGGACAACATTGCTAATGGCAAAGCCAATATGGCCAAACAAGGCGTGATCGAATTCTTTTAATGCAATAACATCATCAGTTTGGTTTGCTGCGGCTAATTCCGCTAAAACGTATGGATGACAACGAATAGCTCCCTGTCCGTAAATAATTAAACTACGTGTTAGAATATTTGCGCCTTCAACGGTTATTGCAATCGGAGCACCTTGATAGGCACGAGCAAGGTAGTTACCTTCGCCCATACAAATACCTTTACCGCCGTGAATGTCCATTGCATCGTTAACACAAACACGCATCTTCTCAGTTAAATGATATTTTATAATGGCTGAAATTACCGAAGGTTTCTCGCCTAAATCGATAGCCCCTGTAGACATGGTTGTTACCGCATCCATTAAATAAGCATTGCCACCAATGCGAGCAAGGGGTTCTTCAATACCTTCCATTTTACCGATAGGGATCTTGAACTGACGACGAATTCTACTGTAAGCACCTGTAGCAAGTGCAAGTGACTTTATACCACCAGCACTATTAGAAGGGAGTGTAATAGCACGCCCAACAGACAAACACTCCATAAGCATACGCCAGCCTTGACCTGCCATTTCTGCGCCGCCAATAATATAGTCAAGCGGTACAAAGACACCATTACCTTGTGTTGGACCATTTTGAAAAGGAACATTAAGCGGGAAATGACGACGGCCAGTGATAACACCCTCTAAGTCTGTAGGGATCAATGCACAGGTAATGCCTAAATCAACCGTTTCACCTAGTAAGTGATCAGGGTCTTTTAGTTTAAAAGCTAAGCCCAGTACTGTGGCAATGGGCGCTAGCGTAATGTAACGTTTGTCCCAAGTTAATCTCATACCAAGCACTTCTTTACCTTCAAACTCACCGTGACAAATAATGCCTTCATCGGGGATCGCACCAGCATCTGAACCGGCTTCCGGACTGGTCAATGCAAAGCAGGGAATTTCATCACCAACCGCTAAACGAGGAAGGTAATGGTCTTGCTGCTCTTTTGTGCCGTAAAGTTGTAATAACTCACCTGGGCCTAAAGAATTAGGAACTCCAACGGTGCTTGCTAGTACGGCACTCACCCCTGATAATTTTTGTAAAACTCGTGACTGTGCATAGGCACAAAACTCTAAGCCGCCGTATTTCTTTTTGATAATCATTGCAAAGAATTTATTATCTTTCAAAAACTGCCAAACTTCTGGTGATAAATCAGCATCGACATGAGTCGTTTGCCAATCATTGGTCATCTTACAAACTTCTTCTACGGGACCATTTAAAAAACTTTGCTCTTCAACACTTAAGCGGGGTGTTTCATAGTTATGCAGTTTTTTCCAATCAGGATTACCACGAAATAGCTCTGCTTCAAACCATGTAGTACCAGCGTCGATAGCCTCTTGCTCAGTTCTCGACATTTGCGGCATGATAGATCTGAACACTTTTAGTAAAGGGTGAGTAATATACTGCTTTCTAAAGTCAGATATATTCAAGGGCAATGCAATGATTGCAAATATTATCCAACTGAAAAATGACAGTGCATCAAAGATAGTACCTACCGCCATTAATGCGGCAAAACTTAAGGTGAAAGTTGAAAGCGCAGCACGAGTGTATGCCATTAAGCCGGTTAAAATAACGGCATAAATGAACCATGTAAATTGTTCCATTAATTTTCCTTTTTAAAAATAAAAACCTAAAGATAAAAATAAAGAGGTCTGACCATGTATTTAGCTTAAATCTATGTACAATAAATTACAAATATATTTATCGTTGTAATCTTATTTATAGGATAATAACGTTAATTATCTATTCGGAAATTAATTTATGTGTGAATTACTGGCAATGAGTGCGAACGTCCCCACTGACATTTGCTTTAGCTTTAGTGGTTTAATGCAGCGTGGTGGTAATACTGGGCCGCATAAGGATGGTTGGGGCATTACTTTTTATGAGGGTAAAGGCTGTCGAAGTTTTAAAGACCCTTTACCAAGTTCACAATCACCGATTGCCGAGTTAGTCACCAATTATCCAATAAAAAGTGAAGCGGTTATTTGTCATATTCGACAAGCAAACTCTGGCGGTATTTCTTTGGAGAATACTCATCCTTTTACCCGTCAAATGTGGGGAAGAAATTGGACTTATGCACATAATGGACAATTGAAGAATGTCCAGGTTGAGCTGCCTGTTAAATTACACATTCCTGTTGGGGCTACCGACAGCGAACACGCGTTCTGTTGGATCTTAGACAAACTTCATTTTAAGTTTGCGGATAAAGAACCAGCAGCAACGGTGTTGTTTAAATTTATTGCCGAGTTGAGTGTCAAAATAAATTCGTTGGGTGTTTTTAATGTCAACATCACCAATGGTCAGTATTTATTTGCTTACTGTGCAAATAACCTACATTGGATAACACGTAGAGCGCCATTTGGTAAAGCTAGCTTGATTGATGCTGAAGTAGTCATTAATTTCACTGAAGAAACCACTGAAAGTGATGTAGTTACGGTTATTGCCACTCAGCCATTAACGGATAATGAAACTTGGCACAAAATGACAAAAGGGCAGTGGCACTTATTTTGTCTGGGTGAGTCTATTGCTTCAGGGCAAGAAGTGTTGAAGATTGAACATTAATGTTCTTCAAGTGAAGTCAATTGTGCATCAAACTGTTCAACGTCAGATTTTATTTGTTGTATTTTAACCAGCAAGTAATTTAACTCTGGGGCGAACCAAGCGTAGGTGATTTTTTTCTTTTCAATGACTTCTCTTTTTAATCTAACTGCTTTTATCATACCAAAAGGCAGCATTAATTCATCTTCACCATCATACTGGTAAACGTAATTTTTAACTTTACCTGAATGATTCATCACCGGATACACAAAAAGTTTTTGCTCTGGATTTTTAATTAAATTTAAACGATTCTGCAAGTGATAGCTGAGTGAGTCTTGAATATTGACAGGAAAATCAATATTAAGCTCTGTCTTGTCTTTGAGGTTTTTCGCAATATTATTCTCAATATTGAACTGCCAAGCATATTCTTTATCAGGTCCGGTGCCGTACCTTTGAAAATTATATTGCTGAGGTGTCACCTTATGGTGATCGAGTTTAACGAGTGATACTTCTTGACGGTTATCTGAAAATATTAACCATTCAATATCTGTTTTATAACTATATTTAGCTTGCTCAGGTGTCAAGTATTCTAACGTTCTTGTCGCACTACCTAAAATATCAGCAGAACGTATCAAATTATATTTAGCAGTGAAAGGCTGAATAACATGTTGCTCTGCTTGAGCGGTTTTTGCTTCATTGGCGAAAACTAAACTACTCTGTGAGGCTAATACTAGAGCAATACAACATAATTTATTCAGCATTTAATTACCTATCATTTAATATTTTATTTATTCACTCGCATAGCCAGAAGCAGGGAGCGCTTTACCTTCAAAAAGTACTGTATCATTGTGCATAGAAATGCGCTGATTACAACACCATTTTACCACTAAGGGGTAAATTCTATGTTCCTGATCGTGAACTCTAAGCGCAAGTTCTTCAGCGGTATCACCGGCAAAAATAGGTACTTTCGCTTGTAATATAACTGGGCCACCATCAAGTTCTTCTGTAACATAATGTACACTAACACCATGGTCAGTATCACCGGCATCAATCGCCCGTTGATGGGTATGTAGACCTTGATACTTAGGTAATAAAGAGGGATGAATGTTGATTAACTTACCTTGGTAGTGTTGCACAAACTCAGGTGTTAATATTCTCATAAAACCAGCCAGAACAACGACATCAGCTTGGTATAAATCAATTTGCTTGATTAACGCTTGGTCGTAAATTTCTCTACTGCTAAAATCTTTATGAGAAAGTACGCAATGGGCTATGCCAGCGTTTTTAGCGCGAGTTAAGCCAAATACATCGGCTTTATTTGAAATAACCCCAACCACTTTTCCTGGATAATCTGCAGCTTTACAGGCGTCTATAATCGCCTGTAAATTAGTGCCACCACCAGAGATTAGCACAACAATATTGCTGGTTAAATTATTGTCTTGCATGTTACTTGATGGCATAGAATTAACCTTTATTAATCACAACTTGTTCAGCGCCTGCTTGCATATCAGCGATTTCACCAATGTGCCATGCATTCTCACCATGAGCCGATAAAATTTCAATACTTTTTGCAAGGTCAGCAGCAGGAACAACAATGATCATCCCAACACCACAGTTGAAGGTACGGTACATTTCGTGGGTAGTAATGTTGCCATTATCTTGCAACCAGTTAAAGATCGCTGGCCACTCCCAGCTGTTACCGTCAATAATGGCTTGAGCGCTTTCGGGTAATACACGAGGAATATTTTCCCAAAAACCACCACCTGTGATATGTGATAAGGCATGGATGTCAACTTGCTTATGTAATTCTAAAACAGATTTAACATAAATTTTAGTCGGCTCAATTAAATGATCACCGATTGACTTACCATTTAATAATTCGTTGGTATCAGTCTTATTAACTTCTAATACTTTACGAATTAATGAAAAGCCGTTTGAATGCGCGCCAGAAGAAGCTAAAGCAATTAATTGGTCGCCTGATGCTACTTTTGTACCGTCAATTAAACGTGATTTTTCAGCGATACCGACACAAAAACCAGCGATGTCGTAATCACCCTTATGATACATACCTGGCATTTCAGCGGTTTCACCGCCAACTAAAGCACAGTTTGACAATACACAACCATCAGCAATACCAGCAACAACTGCCGAAGCAACATCAACATCAAGTTTGTCTGTCGCGTAATAATCTAAAAAGAACAAAGGTTCAGCGCCCTGAACGATTAAATCATTGACACACATAGCCACTAAATCAATACCCACGGTATCGTGCTTGTTTAAATCAATTGCTAAGCGTAGTTTTGTACCTACGCCATCTGTTCCCGCAACCATTACAGGTTCTTTGTAACCGGTTGGTAATTGGCATACTGAGCCAAAACCACCTAAGCCACTCATCACTTCAGGACGAGTTGTACGTTTTACTGCACCTTTAATGTTTTCTACTAGGGCGTTACCTGCATCTATATCAACGCCAGCATCTTTATAGCTTAGAGACTGTTTTTGTTCGCTCACGGGGGAAACCTCAATTAATTAGCATAAGAACTTTAATGGCGCATTCTACCAGCGCAATGGCGTGGTGAAAATCTTTATAATAAATTATTTTTTATTAGTGTTTAAAATGATTAACACTATGATAAGATCTTATACATAAAAATAATCAACTTAAAAAATATGCTTAGATATCTTATTGTATTAGTTGTTGTTTTAAGTAATTTCTTTGCTCCAATAACCGCTTTGGCTGTTGAAGTTAAAAACTTATACGACGCTAAGGTTATCGTTAACTCACAAACCGACCCAGAGCGAAAGCTAGCCCTGCAACAAGCAATGAGCGCGGTCGTGCTAAAAGTGGGGGGACAACAAGCGCTGTTGTCCAACTCGACCATCAAAAGTGGCCTTAGAAATGTCAGTGGCTATGTTGTAAAATACCGTTATCAACGTAATGCTGAGCAGACTGAACTTTTAGTTACTTTTGACGAAAGCAAAATTAATCAGTTGTTTGAATATGCCAACGCCCCTATTTGGGGAAGTTTACGACCACAAATTTTATTGTGGCTCGTTGAAGAGAATGGTTTACGCCGCACGACTATTTCTAATGCAAGCCACTCGTCTTTTTTCAATAATGCAACGCCACAAGTGAGTTACAATTTACCTAATAGTGTCGAACAGTTTTCAGCGTTAAGGGGCTTACCTATTTTAATGCCGTTAATGGACTTAACCGATGTAAATACCATCTCAACTTTTGATGTTTGGGGACGCTTTGCCAAACAAGTACAAATGGCATCACTGCGCTACAACCCAGAATCTATAATAATAATTCGTTTATCAAACAGTAGTTTATTACCTCAACACGAAAGTGATGAACAGGTTGATGACTGCTTTTTATGCCAAAAAGAACGTCAACAATACGCACTAGACTGGAGTTTTATCGCTGATGCCCAAGGCTACAATCGCGATACAATCACCGGACAAATCTTTGGTGAAATCAGCTACGGTGACGATCCTGACCAGTTATTAAAAACTGCGCTTTCTCTTATTAGTGATATAATTTATCAAAAATATGCTTTAAATAGTGATATTGATAACAATTATATTATTGACGTTGCCAATATATCATCACTAAAAAGCTTTATTGAATTAGAGCGATTTCTTGAACAATTATCATCAGTTAAATCGGTGAAATTACTCAGCGCTTCGGGGGGGAATCGCCGTTTTGAATTGGTTTTAAAGAGTTCAGGACAAGCCTTTCTCGCTTCATTAAAGCTGAATAAGCAATTAGACCTTTTTGTTGACCCACTTGCCGAAAAAGTGCTCGGTGCTGTCCCTGTTTTTTATTGGAAACCTTAGTGAAAGTCACTTCTCAATTAACCTTGTCAGTTCAATTACCCGATGATGAAACGTTTTCAAGTTTCCAAAGTATTGCTAATTATTCGGCAACTGAGCAGTTAAAGTCGTTTATTAAAGCCAGTCAACATTCGGTAGAGTCTGCGCACGTCAATAGTTTTTACTTATTCGGCTTGTCAGGTGTTGGTAAATCACATTTGCTTCATGCCAGTTGTACTTTTGCTGAGAAATTAGGTCTATCATCCGTTTGTTTATCTTTTTCTGAATTAAAACAGTTGTCGGTTGAAGTACTTGATGGTTTAGAAAATATTGATTTGATTTGCTTAGATGATGTGCAATTAATTGCTGGAGACAAGCTTTGGCAACAAGCGGTCTTTGATTTATTTAACCGTGTTATTGAGCATAATAAACGCTTGATTATTACTGGAGATCAAAGTGTTTCACAACTGAAGCTTGGCTTAGCTGATTTAGTTTCTCGATTATCTTGGGGAATGACAGAGCAAATCAAACCCCTAGATGATGAAGAAAAGTTAATCGCGTTAAAATTTAGAGCGCAACAACGAGGTTTATTATTAAGTGATGAAGTGGCTAAATATTTACTGAGTCACTTATCACGTGAAATGAGTCACTTGATCTTAGCTTTAGCCGAGCTTGACGAAGCATCAATAAGAGAACAACGCAAAATCACCATACCATTTATTAAAGCTATTTTATTTTAAAGGGCTGGGCTTTTCATAAAATTCATACTGAACAAAGCGTCTATCTTTGCGTTGAGCAGAAACGTTTTGCAGCCCTGATTGTTCTTTATTAATTGGGCTTATATTTAAATTGTTAGCCCAACTTTCACCCGCGTTCATCATTATTGGACTTGGTAAATTATTCACTAAGTTTTCAATGTCACTTACTTCCGGCAATATATGGCTTACGGCATATAATACCCGAGGTTTAATCTTTTCATCGCCAATACGGCCGCGCTGTCCCCAATTAACGATATACTTTTCATTCGCAATTTTAGGAGCGTTAGTTATAGCGACATCTCGACTAATATCAAAGCGAGTTTTCATCATAAAACCATCAAAAAGCATAGCGTAATCTTCGCGAATACTTGAGTAATTATAAAACTGAGGCGCAGCCTCGCCACTAAAAAATGTTTTAATATCGCTGGGTTGATAAGCGTTTTGTGTTTTTGATGCGTCAACCCCCTGAAAACGTACCTGAGCTAAGGCGTACATTTCCTCACCCAGTAAGGGAAGGGTGTTGTTTAGCTGATCCGATTTAAAGCCACTATTATCTGCTATTTGTTGTGCGGCTGATAATATTGTTTGCTCTGGGTTTAAAGCTGACCAACTAGTGCTTGGGAAAATATCGTTGGCATGGGCAAGTTCGTGGTACATCAAAGACGTTAAACTGTATAAAACATCGCTAGGTTGTCGAGTAACCCGGTCATTTTCAGATATAAAAGTAGTGGTGTAATTATTATTTTTTACATAACGCCAAGGCATGGCAAAATTAAGATCACCACCAAAGGACGCTCTATAGTCAGGTGCTTGATTTATGGTATCTCGCTCATCAGGGGTCATCCAAAAATAATTAGCATCCAAGTGAATAGCGCCACTGACCACCCAGTAGTATGAGGGTCTGATGTCATAAGAAATGACGATGGCAGTATTTGCTCTTAGTAAATTTTTGAAATCATTGTAGGGGTCATAATTTTCAAGGAATTCTCGAAATCTTTCTCCCATCCAATAATGAGAAACGATCACTCGGTCCATTATGTCATCAACCGTTGGTGTGGTTGTATCATGTGCAATTAATGGTAAGGTATTAAATGCACATGTTCGCGCAAAGTTAATTTTATTACTATAAACACAATCGACGAGTACATCGGCATAAGATGAGCTTGCAACAAAGGGAAATACCCGAGCCAAACGCTCAGTATAAGCAGTATTATCTGATGTCGAGACAGGTTCAGCATTTTCAACAAGTACCGCTACTTTGTCAGAATAGCTTCCTGAGGATACGGTGAATTCTACTACAGTATCCCTCGTAACTTCCGGCGCATTAAAGAATACTGCATAATCACCCTGGGTATTTTCAGCCGTAAAATTGACCTCTGGACCGGCAGTTTGTTGCCAAACTAAACTATCGCTTAAAAGTTTACTTGTTAACGAAGCACGCAATGACACTTTACTACCTTCTAGTGCAGCATGACCCAGACGCGCAGATATCTCTCCTTGTTCATTGGTTACACTAATAGAGTGGCTAAGGGATTCTCTGCTACCATCTTCTTGTGTAAATGAAACATTAAAACTATATGTGCCTACGGTGTTAGGTGTGAAAGCGATAACCTTACTGGTGTAGGCTAAGAAGACAACGGGTTCGCCAGCCGTCTGCGTCCAAATAATCTCAGTCACCTTACTAGAGGGGGCGAGTAAAACTAATTCGACCGCCTGAGCAATTTTTACTTCATCGTCGACGGTGAAAATTTTAGTGACCTCACCATTATCGTTACAAGCAAATAAAATAGGTATTAGCAGTAATATACGCAGAATGTTTTTCATTTTCAGCCCTTAACTATAATGGTGGTCACGTTATAAAAGTTTTATTGAAGCGTTACGCTTTATCTTTAGCTTTTCTAATACTCAAGCCTAGCTCTTGACCTCTATATTTCGCGTAATAACTGCCACCAATAAACATCATTGTTGCAAATATAAGCTCTAAAGATGCCCAAACTACATCTGCTGGAGATACCCATAGCGTGGTTAAACTGTGTAGGAAATAAATCATAACGACAAAGCTCGACCAAGCATAGGTATAAGGATTACCAGCCAGCAAACCTTTTAGAGGAAATAACAGTGGCACAGTGAATAAGCATAAGCTTAATATGGGCGACAAACCTTGTGAAGGGTTTAAATAGAGTAGCCAAAGCGGCATAAAAAATAATAAAGAAAAATAGCCAATTAAGGTTATTTTTTTAAATGTTGATGTTGAGAATCTTTGTGTCTTAGTCATGAAAGGTATCCTGTTGGTTAGCAAATTTTTCACTAATTTGTTGAATTAAATTTTAAATTGAAATTAAAAGAGTGTTAGAACGTTTTCAGGAGGTCGACCAATGATGGCTTTCGTTTGCGTAGTAACAATCGGTCGCTCAATAAGTTTTGGGGTGTTAACCATAGCTTCAATGAGTTGCTTGTCAGTTGCTTGAGCTAATGCTTGTGTTTTAAATTCACTTTCTTTAGTACGCATCATTTGAATAGGGGAAGCATTTAAACGTGATAAAAGTGACTGGATAGTGCTTTCATCTAGTGGTTTTTTTAAATATTCTACAATACAAACCTTTTGGTTGTTTTCTTCAATCAACGCTAAGGTTTGCCGGCTTTTAGAGCAGCGAGGGTTGTGATAAATCGTTAACATGGTTAGATCTCAATGGGTGCTAAAATCAAATGATTTTACGGGTTAATCAATAAAATAGGCCGTCATAGCACCTATTATAAACGTTTCTGTAATATGGATTACAGTCTTTTAAGTTTTTGTTCTTGATCTTGAAATTGCAATATTCGTGCTTTGATACGTTTTTCAACTAACGGTTGATTATCTGTAAAATTGTAGCCTGTTTGTAATTCATCGACCGCACGAGCGTATGCCCCTAAAAGTGCAAAAATTTCGCCTTTTGTCGCATGCATAAGTGCTTTTTTATCTTGTTTTTCATAGACAGTCGTTAATATATCATAAGCGATAAAATTACCGGGTTTAACTAATAGGTAGTCCTGTAATAGTACTTCAGCTTCTGAATAATGACTGCTTTCAACAAGAGCGTTGGCAAAGTTTAAGGTAACAACTTGATTATTTGGCATCAATAAATTAAGGGCACTGAGCATAGTAAGCGCTTTATTTAATTCTTTTGTTTTAATATAAACATCGGTTAGTGCATCTGCATAGAATAGATTGTTTTTATCTTCTCTGAGCAATCTCTCAAGTATTTTTTTAGCCGCTTGATAATCTTTATTTTCAAATAATGATAAGGCTAAGCCATAGTTGACCGCGGCTCTATAAGTGTAGTCTTGTTTCTTTATACTATCTTCAAAAGTTGCAATATTTTCCAGAGCCGTTGATTCGTAACGTGCTTGAATACGCGCTTTTGCGAGCGCAAAGTTTAAACTAGGAGCTAAAGGACGACTCTCTAAACCATGAGCACGTACACGCGCTTCGGCAATGCGAGATTCAGGTACTGGATGAGTTAATAGCATTGCTGGTGGCTTTGAAGTATAACGATATTTTACTGCCATCTTTCCAAAAAAATCGGGGGCACCTTGCGGATCAAAACCGCTTTGTGCTAGCAGAGCAATGCCAACACGGTCGGCTTCTTGCTCATTGCCACGGGTAAAATTAATACTTGATTGCTTTGACGCAGCCATTGCTGTGGTTAATGCAGCCATACCAACAGATGGATTAACTAATGCCAGTAATATCCCTGAAATCATTGCTGCAGTGGCTAGTGGTTGATTTCTAGTTTGAGACTCAAGCCTACGGGCTAAGTGGCGTTGGGTTACATGAGATATTTCATGACTGATTACCGAGGCTAATTCGCTCTCTGTATCAGCGAGGGTAATTAAGCCACTATGAATGCCAACATGCCCACCAAAAAAAGCAAAGGCATTGATTTCTTTATTTCTAATGATAAAAAATTCAAAGCTGTAATTAACATCTTGGGCATTCTTGACTAAACGGTTGCCTAAGTCGTTAATATATTCAATTAAAACAGGGTCATTGACCAACGGCTGAGAAGCGCGAATATGACGCATCATCGCGTTACCTATCTGACGTTCTTTATCAACAGATAGAACGCTAAATCCAGCAGTGCCAATTTCTGGAAGTTTATTTTTATTATTTTCCTGGGAAAAGCCGTACGGGCTAGCAACTAATGTTGTTAATGCACAGGTAAATAATAATGATTTTATTTTAAGCTTATGTTTATAAGGCAAATTAATTATTCCGTATTTAGATCCGGTGTATCAAGTAAATCAGCGATAGTGAAGTTTGGTTTTCCTCTATATAACTCTTTACAAAAATCTGCAATCGAATAACCCACTACATCAACTATTTCAAATGATTGACTCAGTTGAGCTATTAGCTCCTGTACACGTTTATGTGAGTACTTGATTAACGCTAAATCTGCTGGATCACCACTTTTAAAAGTAAAAACGATAAACGAAATTAAACTACTGATCCTAAACAGCATTTGCATATTTTCGGGTGACCATTGCACAAATGGACATAAGGCATTTTTTGATAATGGTGTGTAGAGTCGTTCACCTTTGACTATCGGATAACAGTGAAGTTCATAATTTTGTTCATCATAGCAATGACGTAAGGCTATTTTTGGCTTTTGGGTAACCTTAACATTGCCATGGTTATTAGCAGTCGTCTCTAAAAATGCATAGTTCCAATTACTTTTCTCAAATAATTGTTTATAGGCACTATCAAAACCATGCGTTAAGATCCCGTCCATATCACTAATAGAAGAGGCCGCCATATGATAGATAGCAGGTACATCACCCCAATTAAGTTTCTTTTTATAGGCAGTAATTTCTTTTAAACTAGCTGTTATCGGTAACTCTTTCATTTCACCTCAGTACTTATTTGCCATCAAATCAAAATAAATAATACAATAACATTGTAATCAATTGTCGCAAATTAGATAATCAAACAAAAGGTTTGTTTACTGTTATTGGTGACAATTATTGTTATCTGATGATTTTTTAAGTGGTATGTAGTGATGATCTATGAATATGACGCCAGTGCAGAAAAATGTCCTGTGCCATTAGTACAATTGCGATTATTGTTAAAAAAAATGTCGCATGCTGATTTTTGTTTACTGAGAATATCTGACCAAGGCTCTATTAAGGATATTCCTAAACTATTAATGATACAAGGTTACTACTATAAAGAGTCTTGGCTTGAAAAAAACACCCTTGAACTTTTTATTAGTAAAGCCCCTCAACCCCTTTCATCCAACAGGTAAGTTATATAAATGTTTTCATTATTTTCTCAATGGTATAAGCGTAAGTTTTCTGATCCAAATGCAGTAACTTTATTGGTTATTCTTTTGTGTGCTTTTCTTTTTGTCTTTTTATTTAATAATTTACTTATGCCGGTCTTTGTTGCTATTGCAATTGCTTTTTTATTAGATTTACCTGTCTATCGTCTAGTTCGTATTGGCTTATCAAGAACACTTGCCGTGAGTATCGTTGTAGCGGCGTTTATCGGTATTTCTTTAGTCGGTATTCTTGGGTTAATGCCTGTTATTTGGCAACAAAGTAGTAATTTATTACAAGAAGTACCGCAAATGGTGTCTCATGGACAAACCTATTTGTTGACACTTCCTGAGTTGTATCCTGATTTAATTGATGCCAAACAAATAGAAACATTAATTTCTGCCGTCAATGATAAGTTAATTGAATGGGGACAAGTTGCCTTAAAAGCTTCTCTTAATTCTATTTCTGATATTGTTGCTTTGATGATTTACTTAATTCTAGTGCCGTTAATGGTGTTCTTCTTTCTAAAAGATAAAAAAGTATTAATTTCAAATTTTACCTCATTTCTTCCTAAAGAACGTTTAATGGCGACGAAAGTAGGCGATGAGATGTATCAACAAATTATGAATTATATTCGTGGTAAGGTAATTGAAATCCTTATTGTTGGTGCTGCATCGACCATAGCCTTTATCGTCCTCGGCCTAAATTATGCGGTATTACTTGGTGTTTTAGTGGGGTTGTCGGTACTTGTGCCATATGTAGGCGCTACCATTGTCACTTTTCCTGTTTTGTTGGTGGCTTTATTTCAATTTGGCACCGGTAGCGAATTCGGTTATGTAATGATAGCTTATGGTATTATTCAAGCTATTGATGGCAATATTATTGTGCCATTATTATTTTCAGAGGCGGTAAATCTCCATCCAGTAACGATTATTGTTGCTGTTATTTTATTTGGCGGCATGTGGGGTTTCTGGGGAATATTCTTTGCTATTCCCCTAGCAACCTTAGTTAAGGCCGTTTTAAATGCTTGGCCATCAAATAGTGACTTTCCTGAACAGGGTACCGCTTAAAGAGGTGCTCTAAGGTAAACTTTACCCTGAATCTTTTTGATACTGCTCGATAATTTTTTCAATGGTCGTGATACTAAACATAACTTTATTGATAAAAGATTCAGCACTTTGAATTAAGTTAAAATTAGGATGTTGTGACCAAATAGTCTGTAGTTTATCGTCAAGAATGATAGCCACTTTTTCTGATTCATTGCGAATGGGATTATTACTTTTGATACTTTTACCTGATTTTGGTGCACTTTCAAAAAAAATGACCGCATCGTAACGTGCCAACTCATCAGCAAGCGTGGTATCCATCGCTTGGAAAAACTCATCATCATTGCCTGGCCAATAGGCTAGGCCGTCTAAAGAGCCTCGGTCACATAAAATGATGCTGTGCTCAAAGTCGCTCACTGAATATCTTCTAAATGTTTTGCAAATTAAAAATAGCAGTTTGTTGTGTTTTTAGTACATGATTATTATTTGAACGAGCAATGCCGCCATTGAAAATCATCGTTGCTGCTTCGGGGACGGTCGCTATTTTTCCTGAAAATTCACGGCGAATAAGATCAACAGCTGTGGTTTTAACGCCGCCAGGGCCGCCAGTAAGTACGATACGTTTTTTTACATCAGTAATATTCATCAGCATTTTTTATAAGGATATTTTCATTACTGTAGCTTGCGTTAAATTAAGCTTCAAGCTTAATTGTAAATATCGCCAAATAACTCTACTTGGGTCAAGTAAATACGTAAATCTAGCTCTATTTGGTGATAATCTGCTTGCATATGCCGACAAAGCATATAGAAATTTTTTTTATGCTCTTTTTCTTTCAAATGGGCAAGTTCGTGAACAACGATCATTTGCAAAAATGTTTCTGGCGTTTTTTTAAATAAAGTGCCAATGCGTATTTCATTTTTACTTTTCAGCTTACTGCCTTGCACCCTTGATACATAAGTGTGCAGGCCTAATGCGTTATTAATAACATGAATTTTATCGTCGTACTTTATCTGGCTTAATGGTTCAGACTTCTTTAAGTACTGATTTTTAATATCCATTACATAGCTGCGCAGGGCTTTATCGTTATATATTTGATGGGTAACAGGGTATTTTGCCAATAAATAGGCAGATAACTTCTTGGTCGTTATCATTGCTTGTACTTTATGTTGAATATCTAGAGAATAGGCTGAAAGGTATTTTAAAGGAGCAGGCATTATAGCATTCTATTTATGCGGCTAGCCTAAAACAAATAAGCTAACCGTTACGGTTAATTTTTAGTCGTTAGGGTTAAAACGTCTAAAACAACTTCATGGTGGTTTTTTGTCTTGAATTTATTAAATACGTGGCTAATTTTGCCATCTAAGCCAATTAAAAAACTTAAACGATGGATGCCGTCGTATTCTTTTCCCATGAACTTCTTTAATCCCCATACGCCAAAGGCGTCAGCAACACTGTGATCAACATCTGACAATAACGTGAAGTTTAATGCATCGCGCAGACAAAACTTAACTAACTTCTTTGGTTCGTCGGGACTAATCCCAAAGACTATTGTATTTAATTGTTCAAGTTCGCTTCTACTGTCTCTTAGTCCTTGTGCTTGCACAGTACAACCTGGGGTCATGGCTTTAGGGTAGAAATAGACCAGTACTTGTTTTTTACCAATATAATCAGCTAAAGCGACTTTATCGCTATTTTCATCAAGTAAAGTAAATAGTGGTGCGGTTTCGCCAACAGTTATTGTTTTCATGGGTATCCTGCTTGTATGTAGTTTATATAAGGTTTGAATTCACTTTTTTAATGCAGCCTTGCACATCAACTTGTTCGCAGAGTTCAAAGTAGTCGCTTTCTAGCTGTGCAATACTTGTGTCTTCGGTTAAGGCTATTAAAATGGTCGCGCGCATTTGATTAGTGACAGGGTCAATTTCTGATTTTAACGATGATAAGTCAATATTGCGAGTGGCAAAAAATGCGGTCACCGCTTTTAATAAACCAGGTTGGTCGATACCGGCATAATCAACTTGATAATGATGGGTGAACTCTCTTTTTTTATAACCAGAGGTTCTTTTCATCATGGTGGTTAATTCAAGCTTGACTGCTACGCCAGGTAACTTATTTTCAATTTGATTAATCGCTTTCGCACTGCCACTTAATAACATAATCAAAGAAAACTCTAGGCCAAATATCGCCATTCTACTGTCAATAATATTACAGCCACATTTACTCGCTAGCTTAGTGAGCTCACTAACACTTCCTGTTCTGTCTGCACCCATTGCTGTGAGTACTAAATATTGAGACATAGTTAGCCTAAGTAGTTTAAAAAGTCGCTATTGTAACGTATTTAAAGCAGATAAAAACCGCTATTAAAGCGAGAATATATTTATTTGTTATTTTTCGAGTTGAATTCTTGTGTTTGTAAAAACAGCCAAGTACCATAGTGCCCATTAATTTGTCTGATAGTATACTTGTATATGCTGATCAATAAAATCTATAGATAATATTGGAACTTAATACAGATAATTTACTCAAAGAGCAGATTAAAGTTTTCGTTGTCTACATTTAATCTACATTTAATGGTTTCAAAGTTAACTTTTATGGTCAGTTCAATATAAGAACCAACTTTTAAAGATTCAGATTGTATCCTCAGGAGTGTTAATGAATCGTCGTATATTTTATTTTTCCTTGTTAAGTCTTGCAGTAACAGGTTGTGGCAGTGTTAATAACAAAAGCGCTATGGGCGATTTTGAATACGCCAAAGTCAAAGAAGCTAAACAAATAGGTGTTCCGACAGGTTTGAATAAGCCTGAAGTCAATGCAAAGTTTTTTATCTCAGACGCCATCAATAATAAAGGACCAATTGGCCAAGATGTTGATGTCAGAGCACCTTCATTGGTTCTTCCTGTCGCTTCATCTTCACGTGTTGTTGCAGGTACAATGAACGCTAAAATTTGGTTTGACCAAATATTAGAAGACACTGATTTAAAAGACTTTATCACTGAAGCGCTGCGTGAACAACTCGCGAGTGATGGTGTAGAGTTAACGGCTATCGGTAATGATAACAACGTATTTGAGTCGGCTTGGTACCATGAAGAAGACGTTTCTGGTTACTGGTTATTTAAAACGGTAGATAGCAGTGAGAGCATGCGTTTTACCTACCAGTTTGAAAGTAAACCTCATGGTCGAAGTGTCGCTTTAAGTGTTAAATTAATTGATTACATGCGCACCGACATGAAAGGCGCAAGTAAAACAATGGACATCATTGACAAACAACGCGCAGAAATGGCGATGCTTAATGAGGTTGTTGCTCAGGTTGATTTTAAATATCGATTGCAGCAACGTGAAAACCGTTTAATGCGAGCTAATCAAAAATTTGTCACTATTGGTGAAAATGCCCAAGCAGAGCCAGCATATATTGCTGAAATTGATATTGAAATGCTTTGGTCAAATATGCCATTGTTTTTTACAGATTATGGCTTTGAGATAACAGATCTTAATGAAAGTAAGAAAATATACTTTGTTGATTTTGTGAAGCCTGAAAATAGCTTATGGTCAGTTATATGGGGAGATGACGTTCCTGTTATTGATCTTGACCAAGCTAAGTACCAATTTGTACTTAACGATGAACAAGGTAAAACCTCGGTAACTATCTATGATGCTGATGGTAATCCTTTACCCGTTGAAGTACTAGAGCGTATTTTTCCAGTAATGGAAAGAGGCCTATCTTTTAGAGATGCTTTTTAAGGTGCTTTAATTGTGCTTTTTTAAAATAAAACGCCGCTAAATTTTTTAGCGGCGTTTTTTTACAAGTAAATTATCTACAGTGCATCTTAACATCTTAACGGTATTTGAAATTTTGTTGAAGTCAGCCTATTTTTATCAAGATTTACTCTTTTTTTAAACAGACTGCTTGGCTATTTCATCGATTTAAATGGCTAGTTCGTTTTTTTTCTTTTGACTCTATCGGTTCAGTTGATACGATAGTTGGCATTTTATGGGCTTTGTTATGACTGCGCGGCAGTGTTTCTTCTAAATCATTTAAGCCTTGCTTTCGTAAAGGTGTATTAGCATTTTGTTGAACAACACTAAAATTACCAATTATTAAGGCGAAAGCTGCAATAATAATAACGATGATTAACCAATTATCCATAGTGAATACTCCCAACATTTTGAATATATTGCTGATAAATAGTTGATAGGTTCTGAAGAATCTCTTCTTTCCCCAAGATATCTGAGCTTAAAAGAACCGAATTAAGCAGGTTCTCAGTTAATAACCTTTCTCCATGTTGCGCTATTGGCCAATAAGATAAATGCCAAGGCTCTACAGCGACACCACCGCGAAATTTATCGTAAGGAAAGTAAAATCCAAAGCAACTAGCATGTTGAGTTAGCCATTGGTTTAATGGATAAAAAGGCCCCTCAACAGCAAACTCCCATGGCTCTAACTGTAGCTTTTCATCGTCAGCTAATAAATTTTTAGCATAGATATCGATGTCGCATCCCCAATGATGTCGACTTGCCCCAGGAAGTGCCGAAAAGTATAAAATACCCTGAACAATTTGTTGTTCTGTTATTTTATTAATATCTAGGGTTGCCCCTTGCATATCTTTAATCGCGAGCTGACCTGAAAACTTTCGGTTCCAAATAGTTAATTGTCGAGTAAAGTCTCTATAACCACTGGCGATTTTCAGTTCAAAGCCGGCCAACTTTGCTTTATCAGACATAGCTTGCCATGCCGTTAACGCTTGGCGATGAATTCCTGTCTGCTCATCTAACCAAGTAATATGGCTATTGTCGTGGCCAGTTAATTGTCTGTTAGTTAATATTTCAGTCATTAAAGTTAAGCTGTGGTTGTTGGGTCAGTGAGTGCATTAACCAGTGTATGATAATAAATATCAGTAAGTAAAATTAAATCATTACAGCTAACACTCTCGTTGACTTGATGAATAGTGGCATTGCACGGTCCAAGTTCAATCACTTGTGCACCCGTAGGGGCAATAAAACGGCCATCTGAAGTGCCACCAGATGTTGATAATTCAGCATCAATATTGGTGACTGTCTTTATAGCTTTTACCGCAGAGTCAAGCAAAGTGCCAGGTTCAGTAATAAAGGGCTTACCATTAAATGTCCATTTAATTTCATAGGTTAATTGATGTTTAATAAGGACAGCATCAATTTTATCGATGATATTTTGAAAATTTAATTCAGTACTAAAACGTAAATTAAACCATGCGGTTAAATGGCCAGGTACAACATTAGTTGCGCCAGTACCCGACTCGATGTTTGATAACTGAAAACTCGTTTTAGGAAAATAAGCATTACCGTTATCCCAGTGCATTTGACTAAGTTCGACTAAAGCAGGCATAGCTAAATGGATAGGGTTTTTTACATGATCAGGGTAAGCAACATGGCCTTGTTTACCGTGAATGATTAGTTCACCAGAGATAGAGCCGCGGCGACCATTTTTAACGATATCACCGACCCTATCAGAGCTGGTTGGCTCACCAACAATACAATAGTTAATTTTCTCATGACGAGCTTCAAGGGTATCGATAACACGCGTGGTGCCATTGATAAAAGGCCCTTCTTCATCACTGGTAATAAGGTAAGCTATTGAGCCCTTATGGTCGGGATGATCATTTACAAAGCGTTCTGTAGCAATTAGCATTGCGGCTAAGCTGCCTTTCATATCTGCAGCACCACGCCCGTATAACATGCCACCAATAATGGTTGGCTCAAAAGGGGGAGTATGCCAAAGCGCTACGTTACCTGCGGGAACAACATCAGTATGACCGGCAAAGCAAAATACTGGCTCAGTCGTGCCGCGTCTTGACCATAGATTGGTCGTATCTTCGAAAACCATGGTTTCATTGTTAAATCCCAAAACGCCTAGACGCTCTGACATCATTTTTTGACAACCAAAATCTTCAGGGGTTACTGACGGGCGGGCAATTAAATCTTTCGCTAACATGATAACGTCATGTTCTGTCTTTAACTTACTCATGATAAAAATAGTGCTTGATATACTGGCTCTTTAAAACCCACTTCAAAGGCGTTGTTGTGAGCGATTAAAGGTCTTTTGAGTAAGGTCGGTTGAGCCAAAACTGCTTGGAAAATAACATCATCAGTTAAATTTCCCTTAATCGCTTCGGGTAGGTTTCTAAAAGTGGTACTACGTTTATTGAGTAAAACTTCCCAAGAGCTGTTGCTGACAAATTCATTGAGTAACTCAGGCGTTAATGGTTGTTTCTTAAAATCAAAAAAAGTGTACTCAATATCTTGCTTATCAAGCCATTTTGTCGCTTTTTTAACCGTGTCGCAATTATTTATGCCGTAAATAGTGGTCATGAAAATCCCTTAAACTAAATTATTTGGTAATCATTAGATATCAATGCAGTGGTTGCTAGAGATACATTATTTGATTTTACTAAAATATAATCAGTATCAAAAGTAGATATAGCAAAAATACTGATTTTTTCATTGGCTAAAATTGTTGATATTTTTGATAAAATACCCGTTAGCGTAAAATCCAATGGGCCGACAACTTCAAGTGCTTGCCAGTCTTTTTCAACTTCATCACTAACAATGTTGATACTTTGAGGTAATACAATGGATGTTTCTTCATAGGTTTTTGCAATAAAAAAGATTGGTGTATCAAACACAGCTTTTGGTATTTCGATATCGCTGGCTAAACTATGAATAGCAAACGTTTCTTCAAGTAATTTGAGGGTAAGAGTGCTCATTGAACGTGACCATTAGGAAAAAGGTCACTATAGCGTTTACTGGCTAATTGTTAAAGCAAGGATAGTTATCTTAACCAGATTAAGTATCGTCAATGCTTTTCTTTAGCAGTAAACAGCAGATATTAATAAGATAACGCAAGTTTACTTGATCTTGTCTCGCGACTCCCCTCTCGTTTGTTGATAGATAAATAATATGATGTTTATTTAGATTTTATTGTATTTTATGGCAATAATAACTTGTTATTTATAAAAACAGCATCAAACGTGGAAAAGTTAATGTATTCTTGCTGGTTAACCTGTTAAATCATCATTAATAGTTATTAATAATATCCACAAAAGCTGTGGGTATCATTGTGGGTAACTATTGCTTTAATGGTTATCTTTATGTTTTTAAAGGTTAATTTTAGCTGGTTATTTTTTGTCTAGTGGCTAAAAATTGATTGAATTATAAATAGTTATTAAAATAGTCAACTGTATATAAAAGCAGTCTCAAGCCAGTAAAAATATAAGCTAAAAGGTTAATAAACTAACCTTTTAGCTGAGTAAACTATACTTTTGCTTGAATGGCTGTTAAGGCAATTGTATAGACAATATCATCGACTAAAGCACCACGAGAAAGGTCGTTAACCGGTTTTCGCATGCCTTGTAACATTGGCCCAATACTGACTAAGTGTGCAGAACGTTGTACCGCTTTGTAGGTGGTATTACCGGTATTTAAATCAGGAAAGATGAATACATTGGCTTTACCCGCAACAGGGCTGTTAGGCGCTTTTTTCTTGGCAACATTTTCCATAATGGCGGCATCATATTGCAGTGGTCCATCAATGATCAAATCAGGTCGTTTCGCTTGCGCGAGTTTGGTTGCTTTTGCTACTTTTTCTACATCGGCACCAACCCCTGAACTGCCCGTGCTGTAACTTATCATGGCTACCTTAGGGTCAATGCCAAACTTTATTGCTGAGTCTGCTGATTGTATCGCTATCTCAGAGAGTTGTTCTGCAGTCGGCTCAGGGTTTATTGCACAATCACCATATACTAGGACTTGCTCAGGTAATAACATAAAGAAAACAGATGAAACTAATGAACTTCCTTTAGCCGTTTTAATTAATTGCAGGGCAGGGCGTATCGTATTTGCAGTGGTATTAATAGCTCCAGAGACTAAACCGTCTACTTCACTGAGTTGCAACATCATTGTTGCTAAGACCACGTTGTCTTGTAGTTCTTGTTTTGCAACCACTTCGGTTAATCCTTTATGTTTTCTCAACTCAACTAAAGGAGCAATGAAGCGGTCTCGAATTAAGTTGGGGTCAGTAATTAATAATCCTTCTGGTAATTGAATACCCTGTTGTTCTGCAATCAATAAAATACTTTCTTTATCACCCAATAACTGACAACGAGCAATGCCACGTTCAACACATATTGCAGCAGCCTTAATGGTTCTGATATCTGTGCCTTCTGGCAAAACAATGAGTTTATTTGCACTGCGGGCAAGTTCCGTGAGTTTATGCCTGAATGCAGGTGGAGACATTTGGCTACTTTGTGCAACATTTTCGGACAGTTGCTGTAACCAATTCACAGACAAATTATCAGCAATATATTCCTTTACTTTTTCATGACGTTGAATATCATCTGCAGGAGTTTCTGGGTTGTAGTTCATTAAATGACGAGACGTCTGCCAAGTATCCCAAGGCACAGAAAGCACGGGTAGGCCGGCCTCTAAAGCTTGTTGACAAAGTGTCATTACTTGTTTGTTAGGTTTATAGCCGTTAGTCAACAATAATGCCCCCACTTTTGTACCATTTAAAGCTGATAGACAAGTGGCGATAATAATGTCGGTTCTGTCCCCAGGAGTAACAATTAATCGACTTGGTTGTAGATGGCTCATTAAATTGCCGACGCTGCGTGCACAAAAACTAATACTACGGATACGGCGATGCGACATATCACCGGTATTTAACACTTCAGCATTGAGGTAATTACAAATATCCATGACCCGTGGTGCGATTAAGTCCATTTCCCATAAGGCAGTACCTAACAAGTCAAAATGACGATTTTTAAATATCGATAAATTAATCAGCGTAGCGAGGTCGAACTCACTATTAAAATCACTTTCACGAGGCAGTAATCCATACTCATCTTTGTCGGGACTATTAATGTTGTTAATAATACAACCAATAAGGCGTTTGTTTTTTATTCCGCCAAACGTTTCCGCACTAACTTCTAAACGATCCTCAAACTCTTCAGCGCTATCGTTATCGGGGGCTGCCACCAAAACAATATCTGCTGACAGTGCTTGAGCAACATCTCGGTTGATCCTTCCCGCGTAAGGTTGGCGTGTTGTTGGTATTAGTCCTTCAATAATTATTACATCATATTGTTTTTCAAAGTGATTGAAATCTCCAACAATTTTTTCTAAAACAATATTATGCTTACCATCGCCCATTTGTTGTTCTACATAAGCTAATGATACAGAAGTCCCTAAGTTTGGTGTATTGAGCTTACTTTGAACGGTATTATCTTTGTGGGCCAATAAACGATGAGAGGGTTGACTTATTGGTTTAAAGTGGCCAACATTTATACCTTTTTGCTGACACGCATGAAGTAAGCCTTGCACAACACTGCTAAGTCCAACGCCAAAACCTACTGGGATCAACATGATTCTATGTGACATGACTTTATTCCTTAGTTGAGCTGTTATTATATAAAAGTTGTGAGGTTTGCTCGGCAATAACCCACTCTTCATTTGTTGGAATAACTAAAATAGGACGAGAGTTTTCTGTATTGATATTACCCGCCTTGCCAAAGCAGCAAGCTTGATTCTTATCGCTTGCAACAAAGAAATTAAGTAGGCTCAATTGATCAATAATATTGGCTCTAATTAGCGTCGAATTTTCGCCAATACCGCCGGTAAATATTAAGGCATCGATTGATGTTAAGCTGGCAGTAAAAGAAGCAATTGACTTTGCAACACGGTAGCAAAATATATCTAATGCTAACTTTGCTCGTGGATTTTTATCCTTTAACCAAGCTTCTTCTATTTCACGACAATCGTTGCTTAACCCCGAAACGCCCAGAAGGCCGCTTTCTTTATGTAACAAATGGCTCACTTGCGCTGTGGTATAACCGAGTTGATTGATTAGGTGAAAAATAATACCCGCATCAACATCGCCGCTACGTGTACCCATCATCAGACCTTCCAGCGGTGTTAAACCTAAGCTAGTATCGACACTCTTACCATTTTTAATCGCTGTAACACTGCAACCATTGCCTAAGTGAGCACTGATAAAATTACTTTCATTAATACTTTTATCGAGGGCTTTAGCCGCTTGTTGTGCAACAAAATAATGGCTTGTACCATGAAAACCATAGCGTCGAATACCATGCTCTTGATAGAGAGCGTAGGGAATACCATAAATATAAGCTTTTTCTGGCATCGTTTGGTGAAAAGCTGTGTCAAAAACGGCAACTTGCGGCACATCAGTAAAAACAGCTTCCGCGGCGTTAATACCCATCAAATTTGCTGGGTTGTGTAATGGGGCAAGCTGAGACAAGTTACTGATGGTGTTTTTTACTTCATCAGTAATTAACGTTGGCATACAATAGTGTTCACCACCATGGACAACGCGGTGGCCTATGGCACATATTTGTAAATTTAATTGTTGTGAAACTAAGCTGTCAACTAAAGCCATTATCGCTGTTCGATGATCAAATGGATGAGGTATAGCCGTGTGCTTTTTTTGTCCCTTAACGTTAATCTTGATGCTCGCTTGTTCGGATAATAAGCGCTCAGCTAGTCCTGATAGTAATGTTTCGCCGTTTTCTGGTTTAATTAAAGAAAATTTTAAGGATGAACTACCGCAATTTAACACTAAAATTAGATTTTTTTTCATGGTTTTATTTAATGCTCATTTATTAGGTGGTTAATTTTTTATTACAATACGTTAATTGAAATGATTATAGACCAAATATAGCGTTAAAATATTAATATGAACTAAGGAAGTTAACTTTAGGTAGACTTCATTAAAACTAGTTACAACTTTGTGCTATCTTTTAAATAACAGTTGTTATAATGTATTGTCTATGAGTATGAGTGTAGTAGAACTAATTAAGCTAGGTCGAGAGTATATGCGACTTTGGCCGCAGCGAGCAGAGTTAGGCAATTATTTTGCCGAGTATCAAGCTGTTCAAATTTGTCGTTTGGCTTTTCGCTATTTACCGGGTATTGCGTTGTTTTCTTTTATTATGCAACTTTACCTAGGATCGATGACATTATCACCACAGGCGTTAGTTTATAGCTTATTTATTTTAAGTATTCCACTACAAGCACTGTTAATGCTTGGCGTCAAAGCCGATAAATTTTTGCCGCTGGCACTCGCCTCGTGGTACAAAGAAAGTGTTGCTAGAGTCAATGAGGCGGGTGGTTCCATAAAGTTATCACTGCACAAACCACGTTTTATTGATTTAGCTAAACTGCTTAACATCAGTCATCAGTCACAAAATTCTAAATTTTAAACGTTTAACGGTTGAGTTAAACGTTAATTGACCGTATTTTTATAAAGACGTATCAAAAAATCAGCTTGGCAAGTGAAATTATTTCTTGTTTTTAAATCGTTAAGTAAGGCTTCAGTCGTTTTAAAGGCAAAAGGGGTCATTGCTAATAAGTTAATAATATCTTCACCTTCAGCAAATTTCATTTCATAGTTCACTTCTTTTTGTGCAATCAATGTTAAATTTTCAATAGGACTTTTAGTCATATCATGTTGTTGCGCTGTTCGGTATATTAATGCTTTTAGTTCTATTAAATGATTTTTTGCTGGCGTTACTGTGACTAAATAGCCATTAATAGCTAATACCCGAGTGAATTCTTCTTCAAGAATTGGTGCGTAAATAGAGTTGATCCAAGAAAAGTAGTTTTCACTAAAAGGCAACTGTGACAAGGTGGCAACGCTAAATTGACAATCTTTATATTTTTTAGCGGCATTTTTAACCGCATTTTTTGCAATGTCAATACCATAAACACGGTTGGTAGGCCTTACATACTGTTGAGTATAAAAACCTTCACCACAGCCAGCATCAAATACCGGCTTTGTTATATCACCATATTGTTGATATAGAGATTGTAATTCATCAGCGAGCGGCTGATAAAAGCCTTTATCTAGAAACTGACGACGTGCGTTAACCATGGATTTATTATCACCGGGGTCTTTTGAATGTTTATGTTGAACGGGCAATAAGTTTACATAACCTTCTTTTGCTTCATCAAAGCTATGATTGTTCTGACAACGATAGCTTTTGTCAGTTAACACTAATGATTTTTTACAAATGGGGCAAACGTATTGAGCAAGGAGCATAGTATTTACTCAACAGCTACTTAAAAGTAGACCAAATCGGCGCGTGATCTGAAGGTTTTTCAATAGCACGTAGTTCGTAATCAATATCGGCTTCGATACATGTTGCCGCCATCTTGTGCGTTGCCAAAACGACATCTATGCGTAAACCACGATTATCAACAAAACCTTTAGAACGATAGTCAAACCAAGAATAACGTTCCGCTTTTGTTGGATGCAATTCTCTAAACGTATCTTTAAATCCCCAAGCCATTAAAGTTGCAAGCCATTCTCTTTCTTCGGGTTGAAAGCTACACTTGCCGGTCTTTAACCAACGCTTTTGGTTAGGCTCACCAATACCAATATCTAAATCAGCGGGTGAAATATTAATATCTCCGATAATGACAACATGCTCATTTGGGGTATGGTTGTCATTTAAATAGGTCATTAAGTCTTTATAAAATTGACGCTTATAGGGATATTTTGTTTCATGCGTGATGTTATCGCCTTGCGGGAAATAACCGTTTAATACCGTTACTTTTTCACCTTGTTCATTGGTGGTTTCAATCATCACCATACGTTTTTGAGACTCTTCAGTATCGCTAGCAAAGCCCATTTTAACAATGTTGGCTGCTTTTTTACATAACATAGCCACACCATAATGTGCTTTTTGACCATGAAAATAAACGTGATAACCCATAGCTTCAACAGCTTCAACGGGAAAAGCATCATTATGAACTTTGATTTCTTGTAAGCCAATAATATCAGGCTGGTGCTTATCAATGATGGCTTGAAGTTGGTGTAAACGCGCACGAAGGCCGTTAATGTTAAAGCTAATGATTTTCATAAAAGACTCGATATTGATTTTTTCCACATGCTACCAGAAGTTATCAGAGAAGGTTATTATTAATTGCTCGTGAAGTGAATTAGGTACTTATTAACTTCAACTTTTTAATAGACAGGTAAATGTGTAAATAAATAAAAATTAAACTCAACTAAATTAAAGGATTGCCGATATAAGCTTTAGAGAAAATAATAAAGTTGAAGTACATTGCTTACAAAGTCAGTTGACAGTCAAATTCTGGTACACGAATTACAATTAGGTGAACAACTTAATGTAAGTGTGCACAGTGCTCGACGAGCTGACTTTTCACTCTTATTGGCAATGTTAAGTGATGACGTACCTAGCCATAGTCAATTTTCTTTGCCAAAAACTGTCGTTGATACTAAAACGATTAATGATGCAAGCTTACGTAAAACGTTTGACCTTCCTGATAAAGCACCTTTATCGCTAAATGAAAATCACAGCACGGCAATATTTGATCAAGCAGAACTTATTCAGCAGAATAACCTAGCAGAATTACGTTTATCAAATGCTTTGTTGCCTAAACCGCTTGCTTTTCGAGATGATAAAAAGCATATCAGACAAGATGTATTAAATAATACCTCGCTGTATTGCCAGAAAAAATTTAATCAACAAAAGAATAATACGCCGCAAGAAATCGACAGTTCAAGGTTAGCATTTGATACTAAAGGTTGGCTTAATGCCGTGCATAATACTATCGTTAAAGCGCCGTTACTTGATGCTATAGCATAAGGTTATTGCATTAGCGCGCTAATAAAATCGTTCGTGTTGAGGTTATTTATGACTAACTTTTTCAGTTTACTGGCCTGAGCATTTTTGAACTTGATTATTAATTGTTGAGTTAACTGGCTGCAGCATTGTCTACATTTTTTATTACTATGACAAAAGCATCGCCGGTTTCTTGTGCAGGAGATATGATTGTTAATTGTCGAATCTAACAAACACAGCATTGCCTAAATTTTTTATTGCTATGACAAAAGCATCGCTGGTTTCTTTTGGGAAAAGCTTGATTGTTAATTGTTGAATTTACCGGCCACAACATTGTTTAAATTTTTTATCACTATCGCAAAAGCAAGCTTGGTTTCTTTTTGGCGCTATCAGCGCTTCATTGTTACTGACTTCTCCATCTAAATATCGCCATTGACCCTTTTCCACAACAAAGCGTGATGTTTCCTTCACCAGAAAATACTCACCTTGATATTGGTAGTAAGCCGAAAAGCAAACCGTCGGTAAGTGTTGCCCTTTATTGTCAGCGTTTACAGCATTTTGATCATTAAGCTCGGTATAATCACTGGCAGCATTAATGGTTAGTTTTAACCATTTGGTTTCTTTGGCCCATGCTGATATATCAGCGATTGATTGTAATGCTCTGCTAGCTTGAGCATAAGTCTGATAAATATAATCAGCTGCTTCTGTTGCATAGGCGCTATAGCGAGAGCGCATCAATTGCTCTGGTGATTGTGCACAGGTCTCTTGATTTATTAATAAGCAGCAGCATTGCTGAAAACTAATATTTGAACCACATGGGCATTGCATAAAGTCGACATTATTTTAGAAAAGTAATTGATCTATTTTAGCAGAGCAAAATTTTATTTTCTGTTTTAATAACGGCAAAATCGCTTCAAACTCAATTAATGTAACAATAAAGAAGAATCCGAAAGAGTGACGTAACTTTTTAGTCGTTGCTGGTTTAAACGCTTTTGAGTTTGCTTGGTTAAAATAATGCATTGAGTTTGTCCTTTTTCTGCGAATTGAGTGAGTTGGCTTAATTGTGATTTATCTAAGGTGGCATTACACAAAATAACAGCCGAACAGTGACCTTTTTCTAAAGCATCTTTAATAGTATTTAGTGAGATGTTACGGTGATGAAGATTAACTTTTAAGATTTTTTTAGGGTCTATTTTTCCTTGAACAGACAATTGCTGAAGCGGCTTCTCTTCAGGGTTTATCATCAGGATCCATTTGTTATCTAAATCATGATTTTTGAAAATTTCAGTATACTGCTGAGATAGTTCAATGGTATTAGCAATACTTCTAACATCACACCAATTGTGTTTTGTGATAGCCATATTTGTAGTTTCTAATGCTAAGGTGTTGGTATTAATGTGATTTATTGAGTTCATTTTTAAAACCTCGATATACTGTATGTATGTACAGTATATCGTTTTTGGTGTTTATTCAAGCACTTTTTATAATTAATATTAATTGATCATACTGAAGGATCTAATGCGATAAACGTCAGTAAATGCACGAAAGTAGTACCAACAGTATTGAAGATACCCGCACTATTGATTGGCGCAATGCTGTGCTTGGGTATTTTAGTGACAGACAATTATTAACGCTTAAGCTTTCCTTAATAAAAGTTTGTTATTTTCATTAGCCAAATATTCAAGGTAAAGACCTCCCTATGAATAAACGCTATTAACCTTCATTATTTTATGGGGAATATTTCTGTAATAACCGACAATAGTGGTGAGATAAAACACCTTGAGTCGTTCACAACTACGCCATGGTTAGTCTTCTGTTCACTGTTGATAATTTTCGACCGTAAAGTATTAATAAGCTGGTTTAGAAAAGGCTAGATAATATAAAAACCATCAATAGTAATTTTAAATTGTTATAGGAAAAACATGCGTATATTGTTAGTTGAAGACGACATACCCTTGGCTTTGGGACTACAGCAGTCACTTCGTCATCAAGGCTTCGTTGTTAATCATGTTGATAATGGTAAGGCAGCAATTTTAGCATTGTCTGTGCCAGATCAAGACTTAGTTATTCTTGATTTGGGTTTACCTGATATTGATCGATTGGCAGTGCTTAAGCGAACTCGTGATCGTAAGCTCGGTATTCCAGTTATTATTTTAACTGCAAGAGATCCTCTTGAAGATAAAGTTAAAGGCTTAGACTTTGGTGCAGATGATTACCTGGTAAAGCCTTTTGAAATTAGCGAATTGTTAGCGCGCCTTCGCGTGATTGAACGGCGTTTAGGTACGGCAAAGCCGGCATTGATTATTTGCTCAGACGTGGCAATTGATACTACGGCGCATAAAATCCTTATTAAAGATGAAGAATTAAAATCGTCAAAAAAGAGTACATGGTATTAAAAGCATTGATGGAAAATGCCGGTCGAATCCAATCTCGAGAACAAATTGAATCGCGTTTATATGAATGGGGAGAAGAAGTCGCCAGTAATGCTGTTGAGGTACATATACACAACTTAAGAAAAAAATTGCCTGAACAATTTATAAAAACAGTCAGAGGCGTTGGTTATACGGTTAATAAAACCTAATGTCGATTTGTCGCTACTTAGCGCTTGTTTTACTATCAATCATCACTTTGATGACATTTTTTGCTGTTATACAGGGCTATAAAGCCAGTATGGAACAAGCAACTAATCTATTTGATGAGCAATTAGTTCTTGTCGGTAAAACCTTGTTAGCGACCTCTGCGACTATTTCTGATAAGAGTGCCGAAAATCGATTAAGTGCAGCAACAGTGGTCCCTTCTAACCATATTGCTTATCAAGTCTTTAGCAATAATACTTTATCACTACGCACAGATAATGCACCTGAACAGTTAATTACTGAGTTACCTGCAGGTTTTACTGACCTTAATTTTATTGGACAGCGTTGGCGAGTATATATAGAAACATCAACAAACGAACAGGCGCAAAGAAGTCAATTAACAGTGCTGGTTGCTCAACCGCTTGAACAAAGATTTTCACTGGCTGAACAAGTTATATTATCTGCTGTGACTCCTATTATTTTAGTTATCCCCTTTATTGCCTTATTTATTTTTATGGCGATTCGTTAAGGCTTAAAACCGTTAACTGTTTTGCGCCGAGAATTGTCAGAAAAGAAAATTAATGACTTATCAAAGCTTTCTAGTGAGACATCAACAAAAGAACTACAACCGGTTATTCAGACACTAAATCTGTTATTTGAACGCTTGTCGGCGGCTTTTTCAAGGGAACGTTATTTTGCTTCTGACGCCGCTCATGAATTAAGAACGCTATTAAGTGTGCTCAAAATTAATGTTCACAATTTACAAATAACCCAAAGTGAAAACCTTGACAGCACAGGGCAGGCTTCGTTAGTGCAATTAGGTCAAAGTGTTGACCGAATGGCTCATGTTGTCGATCAAATATTAACGTTAAATCATACTAATCCTGAACAACTCACCATAGCAGCGACTAAGCTTGAATTACAAGGATTGTTGCAACAAGTGATCAGCGACTTATACCCTGAAATATTGCAGCATTAGCATGATATTTTGTTAGAAAGTGAAGCCACAATTATTTATGCTAATGAATTTGCTTTATTGACCTTAGTGAAAAATTTAATTGGTAATGCCTGCAAATATACGCCTAAAGGAGGGCATGTTTTGGTTAAAACGCTGATTGATGAAGACAGTTTTACTCTGACTGTTGAAGATTCTGGTCCTGGTATTGACTCCAGCGAATACCAGCGAGTTTTCGATCGCTTTTATCGTGTAGGTGGAGATAGCCATCACTCTACTGTGGTAGGATGCGGCTTAGGCTTAGCGATTGTTCAGCATATTGTTAAATTGCATCATGCGAATATTATTTTAGAAAAATCGACGAAATTAGGTGGTCTTAGCGTGTCAGTTACGTTTCTACAAAAGACTCAAGCAGTTGACTTACATTTACATCAGTTTGAACAAGAATGGGAGGGTAATAGGTGAAGGCACCTGCTATTTTTATAAAAAAGACCAGTATCATCAGTCTCTTTATCTCTTTAATCTTTAGCCCAAGTGTCTGGGCTGAACGAGTTGAGTATGTCGTAGAATTGAAAGATCATTTGTTTTTTCCAGCGGTTATAAAAATCCCACCGAACAAAAAAGTTAAACTTGTTATTTATAATCGAGATTCAACCCCTGAAGAGTTTGACAGTTTTGACTTAAATCGAGAAAAAGTTATTTTCCCCCATAAAAGAGCCGTTATTTTTATTGGCCCATTACCCGAGGGGAAATATAACTTTTTTGGTGAGTTTAATCCTAATAGTGCCAAAGGGACCATTATCGTTACCCCTTTGCTTGAAAGTAAAAAAGCAATTAACGCTACTGTTCAAAACATAATAGGAGGTGCTTAATGTTAATTAATACCGTGCTTTTGTTTTTGAGTAACAGTTTAGTTATTTTTATGGTGTTAGCCTTGTTGTTATCGATTAAAAATAAGTTTCAACTCTGTGGTCTTACCCTTATAAGTGGTGCGCTATTGGGGATTTTGTTTATGTTATTGCTTTGGATTTATATCGATGTGATTAGCCAAATGTTTGATGATACCGGGCTTGAATGGTTCTATGCGAGTATACATATTCTTGTTTATATTCTGATTTTACATTTTATTCATCGTTCACATATCAGCGTTAGCACCGCCAATAACAGTCGTCAATCTTGGTATGCTGGCGTAATACTCGCGTTCGTTATTATGCTACAAGGTACTAACTTTCTCATTTACTTTATTGGATATTGGTCGCAAACCGATATGGTTAATTCACTTTTTATTGGCGTTGTATTAGGTACAGGAATTTGTATTAGTATCAGTATACTATTGTACTTTTTTTGCTTGTTTCTCAATGAACGTTTGTATGGTCGAAGCACAGAAGTTATTTTTATTTTATTTGCTTGTGGATTATTTAATAAAACCAGCGATTTATTACTAAAAATTGATTTTTTACCCAGTAGTCGTATGATTTTTGATGTTAATTTTATTATTAGAGAAAAGTCTGAATTAGGACATTTTTTGAAAGCTTTATTTGGTTACGATGCAAGCCCAACGCTATTACAAATTGGACTTTATCTTGGCGCTTTATTTATCGCACTTTATTGGTGTCAGTTTCCCCAAAAACCTTGGCGGATCCCTCACTTTAAGCAGGCTGTATCATGAAAAAAATATTTTATGTTTTAACGTTACCCTTGTACAATCTTTACAGCGTTCTTGCTTTTGCTGATGGGGTAGTGGTTGATAAAGTGTATCATCCGTACGTGTTACCCAATGAAAAAGAAGTTGAATGGCGGTTACTGTCTCACCAAACGGAAAAGACCAATGACTTAGCGCAGCGCTTTGCTTACGGGCAGTCTGTACTTGACAATCTGATGGTAGAATTTTATATCGTTGGCGAACGCGATAGCGATGGAAATTTTGGTTTATCTGCTTACGAAATAGAAACCCGTTGGATGCTAACGGAGCAAGGTCAGTATTGGGCGGATTGGGGCATGCTTTTTGAATTTGAAAAAGAACATAATAAAGACAGTTGGGAAGTGACTTCAGGCTTGTTGTTTGAGAAAGAAATAGGGCGGACCAGTTTAAGTATTAATGCATTTTTGATTTTCGAGTGGGGTAATGACATTAAAAATGAAATAGAAATGGAATTTCGCGCTCAGTATCGTTATCGCTGGCTACCACAATTTCAACCCGCAATTGAGTTATATTCAGGTGAAGATTATGTCGGTATTGGTCCAGCTTTCATGGGAATTCAACGCTTTGATCGACAAAAACAGTTGAAATGGGAACTCGCCTTTATCACTGGACTGAATGGCGAAAGCAAAGATCATATTTTGCGCGCGGCTATTGAGTTTGAATTTTAATGAACCGCATTTTACCACTAAATAGACGCCACGCAGCGACCTTCTTATGGCTATGTTGTTGTTGTTTTTTATTACTTTTTTCGCTAGGGCTAAGTTGGCAAGTCAATAAAAGTGTTAATTTTTTTTATAAGTTTTGGTACTCACCATTAAATATTGAACAAACGATAAAAACCTATGTACCACAGAATACACAAGGTAAACAGGACTTTGCCCAGACAAGCCGCGAGCAACATTTACAAAGCTTTAGCGAAATAGTTGATGAAATTCATAATAATGGCGAGGGTCTGGCAAGGTTAAGTTATTTCAATAACGATAACCAGCGTCGCGCTTTACTGACCAAACCTGAGGTCGTACATTTACAAGATGTCAGTGTTTTAATTAACCAATTACGTACAATATCAGTGATTAATGTCTTATTACTACTGATTACGATTGTTGGCGTATCCCGTTTTAAACAGCCAAAGCCAGCTAAAAAAGAGCGCTATCTGGCGATAATTATTCCCACTGTTTTATTTGTAGCTGTGTTTGCACTGTTTGGTTTTACCGATGTCTTTTACTATCTGCATACGGTGGTCTTTCCTGATAATCATCAATGGTTTTTTTATTATCAAGAGTCATTAATGAGTAGCTTAATGAAAGCACCTGACTTATTTGCTGCAATAGCATTGTCGCTCAGTGTTATCGCAGCGGGGATTTATATGTTAATTTATCGATTATTAATGACAAAAATCTTTAGCAGCTAATCGTGTTCGTCAGTGCGTTGACATCTTATATACGGAATAAATTATCATGAGCATTGAAGTGAATTGTTTGAAAGTCAGCAACTAAAAGTAAGTTTTGGCGAGCATAAAGTCATCAATTTTTAGACGATTACCGCGGGTGGTAAGGCGAGTTATATTTCAGCCAAGCAACTGTTTATATAACAGTGTACTGGGCTGAAATAGTAGTACTAGGGGTTAATTGATTCTAATTCTTTAATACGGCTTTGACTCACTAAAATATAACACTTCTTGTAGGCAGAAGCCGCACCCGTTCCCGGTGAAATAGCAAGGTACTGCCATCGACAGTCATTTTCTCTAAAGGTAATGAAATTACGTTGTGAGCGTTTAAACATATTTAATGCCGCTTTTCTACCGGTTACAGAGGCAAACTCTTCAAGGATGAACACTTGATTGTTTATCCATGTTTGTAACTCTCTATCTACCGCCTGTTTAACTATGTCTAGACAGCCTGATAAGCCTGAGGTTGTTTTTTGGGTCAGCTCACATTCATCAATAGACTTTTTTGCGTAGCTAACATTGGATAAAAAACAAAGGGCTAAGGCTAAACAGTAGAAAGAAATTTTGCTCATGATACTTTTCATTATATTTATAAGTTTATGGTTAATCATCGGATCATAGGTAAAGTAATAATAGCTTAACTTTATGCGGGTAGTACTTTTTTATAAGGTTTTACGGTCACTTTTTTATAAACACCCGCGTCAATATAAGGGTCTTTATCTGCCCATACTTGGGCTTGGGTTAAACTCTCAAATTCAGCAACGATAAGCGAACCAGTAAAGCCTGCATCACCAGGATTTTCATTATCGATTGCCGGACAAGGACCGGCAACTAATAATCGCCCTTGGTCTTGTAATTCTCGTAAACGTGCTAAATGTTGCTCACGTACTGACATTCTTAAAGCTAAACTATTTTCTACGTCTTCTGAATAAATAAGATAAAACATGTTGTTTCCATAAATTTTGAGGGTTATATAGGTTAAGTGATTACTCTTTTTCTTCAATTGCTCTGTCACTTTCTTCATCATCATCGGGTAAATGTTTTGATAATAATAAAATTGAGGCGATTGAAAAAACAAACATTAGTCCGGTTAAACCGAATACTTTAAAGTTTACCCAAGTGTCTTGGTCAAAATTAAAAGCGACGTATAAATTTAATATCGCGAAAAATGCGAAAAAGAGCGCCCAAGCTAAGTTTAACTTACGCCAAATATTCTCAGGTAAAGTTAATGACTCATCGAGGAAGTCTTTGATGATGTTTTTATTAAAAATTTTATCACTGACCATAAGTGCGATTGCAAAGAATAAATTGATGATGGTGACTTTCCATTTGAGAAAAGTATCATCATGTAAAAATATTGTCAGCCCACCAAACACCGCAATAAGGACAAAAAATATTAAGGTACGTTTAGGGATGGGTTCTTTTTTGTAAAGATAGTAAATTATTTGCGCGGCGCCAAGAATAATTAAAGCGCCAGTTGCCCAATATATATCAACAAATTTATAAACAATAAAAAAAACAACGAGGGGGAGATATTCAAACAGAGCGTGCATAGTATTAAATCTCCAACCAACCTTCGTTTATAAGTGAGTTAATTCTACTCAATGCTTAAGCATTAGCCAAACAATTATTTGGCTAATGTGAACTAATAACGTGAAATACAAGCGAAAACGTTACAAGTTATTAACTGAAAGGATTAACTTTTTTTAATTAAAATTAACTAGCCCTTCATTAGTCCAAATGGGTCATCGATAGAATATGATGGTTCAGTAAACCATTTTGCCCCATGCTCACTCATATAAAAATGATCTTCTAGGCGAACACCAAACTCGTCTGGCACCACTAACATCGGCTCATTAGAGAAACACATACCTACCGACAGGGGTGTTTTATCACTGCGAACTAGATAAGGCCATTCATGAATGTCTAAACCTATGCCGTGGCCGGTTCTGTGGGGACAACCCGGTGTTTGATAATCAGGTCCCATTGCTTGGCTGGCTAAATAATCACGAGCGGCAATATCAACATCACCACAAGGTACGCCAAGTATTGCTGCGTTAAATGCACTTGCTTGGGCATTTTTTTCAATCAGCCACATTTGACGCTGACGTGGGTTAGCTTCACCAAAAACATAGGTTCTGGTGATATCTGAATTGTATCCTTCTAACTGACAACCGCTATCAATAAGCACTATATCGTTAATGTCTAAAGTCTTTGGATTTTTTACGCCGTGTGGAAAAGATGAATCTTCACCAAAGAGCACAATACAAAAGTAAGATCCTGCAGCGGCGCCAACCTTTATGTGGGCTTGATTGATAAAGTCAGTAACTTCTTGCGTACTGATCCCCTGATATAATATTTTAGCGACGGCTTGATGTACTGCCATCGTCATATTTTTAGCCTGTTGGAGTAAAGCTATTTCAGCTGACGATTTCTCACTACGACAACCAGCTGTAATCGCTTTTGCATTGATCAGTTGGTAATTGTTTGGGCTACTGTCGGCACATTGTTTAATACCATCAGCAATGAAGAATGCGGTTGACTCGTCAAGCGCAATATTGCCTGAGCCAATACCCATGTTTTTTAAGGTTTCTATAAATAATTGATAAGGATTTTCATGTTCTTGCCAACCATTAACTTTACCTTTAATGGTCATATACTGACGTAAGGTATTGACCTCAAAGAAGGGGGTAATATATTGAATGTCGCCTTGCTGTGGGATTATTGCCCCAACCATACGTTCACTAGCATACCATTTTGTGCCCGTAAAATAATAGAGGTTAGTGCCAGCATCTAAGTAAGTTGCCTCAATATTATTATCTTTCATTAATTGCTGAGCTTTAGCGATACGTAACTCAAACTCATTTGAAGAAATAGGCTCAACATCGCCAGTCATATTGTTAAGTTTGGCTAGCTCTGTTTGTGCATCAGAGCCTCCTACACCTATAGTCATTTTTTGTGTCATCAGCGTCCCAAAAGTAATGTATATTATTTCGTTATTATGACATGAATTGTTTATTTTATACAATATACATTATTGGGAAGGGCAATTTTACCTATTATAAAAGCTAAGTTATCGCGTCATTAATATTTAAGGAATATTGGGTCTGCTGTTAGATTAAGTGCCTGCAAGTAAAGCTCAGGGTTATTGTCTTGAAAGAATTTTACCCGGGCAACCGCTTGTGGTAGATCTTGATTTGCCGCATGAATAAGCCAAGCAAGTCCAAGGCTATGATCTTCTTCTGTGCCTTCAGCTAAGAAAAAAGCACGGCCCATCGCGCCCATCGCTTTTACATGACCAAGCTTTGCTGCTTGTTCAAACAATTGAAACGCTTGCTCAACATCGCCAGACTGCCTTTTTAAGAGAGCGTTATCGAACAAGTCCTCACCTCTTTCGCTTAAGGGCGAAGTCGTTATGTCTGGCTCATTATTTAGATCATTTTGCCCTTGGTGTTTAAAGGGGCTATCAACAGCTTTGTTATGGTGAACTTCTAAGTATAAGTCTTCAATAAGCTCGCTGTTTTCATCTTCGTTGTCAGAAAATATATCTTTAATGTCTATGTCTTTTCTTTTTTCAGTTAACAAACAACTTATCACTGCATCATAGCGGCCATTGAGTTGCTCTATGGTTTGTTGCTGTTTACTGATTTGTTTTTTGTAATAGCTCACATCTTCACTTAATTGTTTGATATGAGCATTTTGTTGGTCAAGATGTTTTTGATGAGACTGCTTTAAGTTATTAATGTTTGATTGATTAGCGAGATCAATTCTTAATTGTTGGCTATGACTATATTTTTCAAACCGCTCTAATACACCTTGAACACTTTGCTCGTAGTTAGTTTTCATTTTTTCAAACCAACGAAATATTTGGCTGGGCACTTTTTGATTATCTTCTGGCATAGCTGTTCTCAAAACATATCCTTTTTTTAACCATAATAATTGTAAACAGGGAAAGCAATATATTCATTACGAAAGCTTACTTTATTTATCTGTATTTAAAAAATAAAGCAATTAATTTATGCTAAACACCTAAAAAATGGCGGGTTTCTATTAAAATAAACTTGCAGTTAATTTTTTATGGTTTATCTTTATTGCTAAGTATTAAATTTTTAGATGAATTTATAAGGGATTAAATGTTCATATTACCGGCTCTGTTAACCATTGCTCAAGTGGATGACTGTAAAAATCAACTACTCGATGAAATTGCTAAAAATGATGTTATAACTTTTGACGACAGCGCTGTTACCCATATAGATACCGTTGGTATACAACTATTATTAGCGGCGGTAACCTACATCGCGGCACAAAATAAAGTACTCAATTGGAATTCTACCTCCCGTGTTATTCAAGAAAGCGTTAAGCAATTAGGGCTTAATGAAGCTATTTTAAATCAATATCTAAATGCTTAGAATCAATTTTTAGTGAAATATCATCTAAATATCATCTAAATATTATTAAGCTTTTGCTGTTTATATTTACTTTAAAAAGGAGATACCTATGACCAAGATTTTGGTTGTTGATGATTCTAACTCTATTCGCGATATGGTTAGTTTTACATTAAAAAGTGCCGGTTATGAAACCGTTGAAGCAAGAGACGGACAAGAAGGTTTGACTAAAGCTCAGGGTGGGGCTTTTGACTTAGTGATCTCTGACGTAAATATGCCGATTATGAACGGTATTACTTTATGCGAAGAGTTACGTAAGTTACCCCCTTTTAAGTTTACTCCTATTTTAATGCTAACGACCGAAAGTTCTGGTGATATGAAAATGCGTGGCAAAGCAGCTGGTGCTACCGGATGGTTAGTTAAACCTTTTAACCCTGAAAAATTATTAGCAACCATTAAACGGGTTATTAGGTAGCTATTATGAGCGTAGATCTCACACAGTTTATTCCAAGCTTTTTAGAAGAAAGTTTTGAAGGTCTTGAATTAATGGAGTCGAGCTTGCTAAATTTAGAGCAAGGTGATGATGAAACAATTAATTCAATATTTCGTGCTGCCCATTCCATTAAAGGAGGAGCTGGCACTTTTGGCTTTAATCATGTCACAGAGTTCACCCACTTGGTTGAAACACTTCTTGATGAAATGCGAGATGGCAGGCGTAATATTGAACAAGATGACGTTGAACTACTATTAGAGTCTGTTGACTGTATGCGCTTGTTAATTCAAGCAATAAGAGATGAACGAGAGTGTGATAGTGAAAAAATAGCCGAAAACTCAACGCGCTTAGAGGAAACATTAGCCTCAAGTGGCAATGTGAATACTGAAGCACTTCTCATAAACGTTGATGACACCACAGACAACACCAATGATATAACAAGGTGGCAGATAAAATTTATACCAGAGCATCATTTAGTGCAAACGGGTAATGACCCTCTACTCCTCTTTAATGCCTTGGCTGATTTAGGAGAAATTTCTTTAGAGGCTGATGCTAAAGATCTACCAGCACTAAATGATATTGATGCCGAAGAGCTCTATTTAAGTTGGCAGTTAACATTGTGCTCAAATGCCAGTGAAGCGGATATAAAAGAAGTCTTTGAATGGGTTGAAGATGAATGTGAATTAATTATTACCAAAGAAGATCACCTCTTAGCTGTTGAAGTTGAAGAGGGGATTGAAGTCAATACTATTGATCAGTCAAGCCAAGATGAAGCAGCTAATATAACAACGCCAATTGAAGTAAGCTTTCCTGAACCTACGCCAAAAAACACCCCAGATAAACCAGCAGGTAAGTCTA
Source organism: Colwellia sp. BRX10-4 (assembly GCF_014077465.1). NCBI lineage: Bacteria > Pseudomonadati > Pseudomonadota > Gammaproteobacteria > Alteromonadales > Colwelliaceae > Colwellia > Colwellia sp. BRX10-4. Next base: position 45,687 of record NZ_JACGVZ010000017.1, on the reverse strand, counting down.
AAAATGATCTCGGTTCTATTCGAGTCGGCGTTGATAAAGTTGACAGTTTAATTAACCTGGTTGGTGAATTAGTTATTACTCAATCTATGCTGTCTGAGTTAGGCAATGATTTTGACTTATCAAAAGTTGAGCGCCTAAATGCGGGGTTGGAGCAGTTACTGCAAAATACTAAAGAATTACAAGAAAGTGTTATGCGAATTCGCATGCTACCAATTAGTTTCGTTTTTAATCGTTTTCCAAGGTTAGTACATGATCTGTCTAAAAAAACAGGAAAAGAAATTGAGCTTATTCTTAAAGGTGAGCAAACAGAACTCGATAAAACTGTTATGGAACAAATTGGCGATCCGCTGGTACATTTAGTGCGTAATGCCGTTGATCATGGTATTGAGTCTGCACAAGTTAGACTCGCTAATGGTAAGCCTGAAAAGGGTTCTATTGTGCTTGACGCCTATCATCAAGGTGGCAGTATTTGTATTGAAATTAGTGATGATGGTGGTGGCATTGACCGCCAAGCCGTTTTTAATAAGGCACTTGAAAAAGGCCTCGTTGACGAAAAAACCACTTTATCTGATAGCCAAGTTTTTGATTTACTTTTTGAACCTGGATTCTCTACAGCTAAAGAGGTCAGTGATATTTCTGGCCGTGGCGTCGGTATGGATGTGGTAAAAAAGAATATTCAATCATTAGGTGGAAGAATACAAGTCGAGTCTGAACAAGGAAAGGGGAGTACCTTTCGGGTAAACCTACCCCTTACCTTAGCAATACTTGATGGTCAGTTAGTTCGGGTGGGTAAGGAAGTTTATATTATTCCTTTAATTACTATTGTTGAATCTCTCCAGCCACAAAAAGAGCTTATTAATCGTGTTTCAGGTGACATGCTGCTTTATCGACTCAGGGAAGATAATGTACCGGTTATCCCTATTTATCAGTTATTTAATATTCCTTGTGAATTTGAACATATCGAAAGTTGTTTGTTGGTTGTGGTTGAAGCAGACGGACAAAAAATTGGTTTAATGGTAGATGATTTACTTGCCCAGCAGCAAGTCGTCATTAAGAGTTTAAATGATAATTATCAACAAGTTCAAGGTATCTCAGGAGCCACCATTCTAGGTGATGGTTCTGTGGCTATGATTCTTGATGTACCTGGTATTATTGAAATGGCGTTAACAAAAGCACAAATAAATCAACAACACCAGTCAAGTGTTCAATCTCAAATTACCCAGTCAATATCGACAGGAGCGAACACTTAATGGATATTCAAATGTTAGCAGCAGAGGTACCCGTTGAAGGAGAGTATTCCTTAGAGGGCATCGATTTTATAACCAGTGGTGACCAGTACCTCACTTTTTTATTAGCCGATGAACAATACGCGGTTGATATTTTATGTGTTGAAGAAATACGTAGTTGGGAAAACCCAACCCGCATCCCTAATTCACCTTGTTATATTAAAGGGGTTATAAATATGCGCGGCATTATTGTACCGATAGTTGATCTACGAATGAAATTTAATATCGGTAGTGCTATTTATTGTGAAACAACGGTCGTGATTGTCTTAACTGTGGAAACCGAAGATAAAACCCGCACTATAGGTTTTGTGGTTGACGCCGTCTCAGATGTGCTCAATGTAGAAGCAAACGATATAAAACCTGCCCCAGCATTTGGTGGCTATGTACCGCAAAATTACTTACAAGGTTTAGTAAATGTTGGCGAAAATGTTGTCACTTTACTCAATGTTAACGTTTTACAAGAAATTGAAAAACATCAGTTAATATAAATAAAGGAAGATACCATGGAACAAGAGCAAGAATATCTCACCTTTATGTTAAATGGCGAAGAGTATGGTGTTGATATTTTATGCGTACAAGAAATACGCGTGTGGAGTTCAGTTACCGAATTACCAAATAAGCCAAATTATATCAAAGGGGTCATTAACTTACGTGGCATTATTGTACCTATCATAGATTTACGCCAGCGTTTTGGTCAACAACCGCTCGCATATAATGAGCAAACAGTGACCATTATTCTTCGAAAGCCGAATAGTCAAAAAAACATGGTAGTCGGCATTGTGGTCGACGCTGTGTCAGAAGTATACAAGTTTGACAAAAAATCAATCCGGATCCCTCCTACTTTTGGTAATAAAATAGATCGTTGTTTTTTACAAGGCTTAGTGTCAATTGACGACAGGCTTATTATTCTACTTGATAGTCATAGTTTATTAGATCAGGACGAACTCTACGACGTAGAAAATCAACTAAACAGTTCACAGCAATGATACATAGCAAGCAGTGTTAATCGTTATTGAACAAGCGACAATATAGATAAATAAGAGTATTAATATAATGACAGCTAAACAGATTAATTTAGTTCAGCAAAGTTGGCAAAAAGTACTGATACTTTCACCCGATGTTGGCGATTTGTTTTATCAACAATTATTTGTATTACGACCGGAATTAGCAGCATTATTAAAAAATGATAAGTAAGATAAAATCTGGGCTAATAAAGACTTTATCTGTTTATTAAGCCAAGAAATAAATTTATTACAGCCAATTGAACTGACTAAAGAAAAAGTTAATACATCAGTAACTATTAATGATGTTAAAAATTATCAAGCAGATGTTGAAAATGCCTTGTTGCTAGCATTAACAATGATACTCGATAAAGAGTTAAAAATTGCGCTCAAAAGAGCTTGGATTTCGACAATTAAACGTTTAGCAGGAAGCATTGTTATTGAGTTAGTGCTTAATCCTATAAAAATAAAAGATAACATTCAATCGATAGGGAAGAATACTACCATGGGTAAAGATACCGAAATTTCAGTTGAGCAGGCTAAAGAATTGCAATTTGCAGACATGTTAGCTCAGATAGAAGCGCTGAATAAAGTTCAAGCGCTAATTGAGTTTAATATGGACGGTACTATTATTACCGCCAATGAAAACTTCTTATCGACCTTAGGTTATAGCTTAGAAGAAGTGCAAGGTAAGCATCACAGTATGTTTGTCGAACATAGTTTTAAAATAAGTGAAGAATATCAAAATTTTTGGGAAGGCTTGAATCGTGGTGATTTTGAATCAAAAACTTATAAACGCATTGCTAAAGGCGGCAGAGAAGTTTGGATACAGGCGTCTTATACCCCTCTCCTTAATAAAGAGGGTGTTCCTTATAAAGTGATGAAATTTGCAACGGACATTACTGAACAAAAATTAGCCAACGCAAACTTTTTAGGTCAGATTGAAGCGATAAGTAAAGCGCAAGCTGTGATTGAATTTAATATGGACGGCACTATTATAACCGCGAATGAAAACTTTTTATCAACGCTCGGTTATACCCTAGAAGAAGTAAAAGGCCAGCACCACAGCATGTTTATTGAGCCAGAGCTCAAAAATAGTGTTGAATATAAACTCTTTTGGGAAAGCTTAAATCGCGGTGAATACGACTCAAAAGAATATAAACGCATCGGTAAAGGTGGTAAAGAAGTTTGGATACAAGCTTCTTACAATCCTATATTAGACTTAAATGATAAACCTTTTAAAGTGGTAAAATTCGCCTCAGACGTAACCAAACAAAAATTAATAAGTGCTGATTATTCTGGACAAATTGCCGCGATAAGTAAATCACAAGCGGTGATTGAATTTAATATGGACGGAACTATTATTACCGCCAATGACAACTTTTTATCGGCGTTAGGTTATACACTTAGTGAAATACAGGGGCAACACCATAGTTTATTTGTTGAGCCTGCTCATAAGTCGACTATTGAATATCAACAGTTTTGGCAAAAACTTAATCGCGGTGAATTCGACAGTGGCGAATACTTACGCATAGGCAAAGGCGGAAAAGAAGTTTGGATACAAGCGTCTTACAACCCGATTTTAGATTTAAACGGCAAGACCATGAAAGTCGTTAAATATGCCGCAGATATCACCGGAAGAAAGCAAGCTATTGCTCAAATTAAAGAAACGTTAATGACCTTATCTGACGGTGACTTAACGCAATATATTGAAACAGAGTTGGTAGGTGAATTTAATATTATTGGCACTTCTATTAATGAATTTATTGATGTATTGAGTAATATGGTTGGTGATATCCGCAGCGCGTCAACCAATGTTTTTGATTCGGCTCGTGAACTTGCTGAAGGAAACAATGAACTTAGCCACAGAACAGAATCTCAAGCCTCTAGCCTTGAAGAAACAGCTTCTGCTATGGAAGAACTAACCAGTACTGTGCAGCAGAATGCAGAGAATGCATCTGAAGCGAGTAAGTTGTCAGCTTCGGTCATGGACAAAGCAAGTAATGGTGGCGCAGTAGTAAAAAATGCTATCACGGCGATGAGTGATATTAATAAGTCGAGTAAAAAAATTGCTGACATTATTAGTGTTATTGATGAAATTGCCTTTCAAACCAACTTGTTGGCCTTAAATGCTGCAGTTGAAGCGGCAAGAGCGGGTGAACAAGGTCGTGGTTTTGCGGTGGTTGCTGCAGAAGTTCGCAACTTAGCGCAACGTTCAGCCGGTGCAGCTAAAGAGATTAAAGGTTTAATAAACGACAGTGTTGAAGCGGTAGGTCAAGGGACTAAGTTAGTTGATGAAACCGGTCAAACTTTTACTGAATTGGTTAATGCTATTGAAGAAGTCAGTAAAATGATCAGCGATATTGACAGTGCGGGTAAAGAGCAATCGGCCGGTATTGGCGAAGTCAGTGCAGCCGTTAGTCAAATGGACGAAATGACTCAACAAAATGCTGCATTAGTCGAAGAAGCGGCAGCGTCGAGTAAGTCAATGGAAGAACAGTCACAAGCACTCCTTGATCAAGTTGCCTTCTTTAATAATGGCGAAGATGATGAACAAGAGATTCAAACCCCCGTTCGTCGCTCACAACAAACAAGTAGAAAACCGGCAAGTAGACAGCCTGCAAGTAGACAACCAACAAGAGCCGCGAGCAGACAACCAACCAGACCAGCGCCCAGAGCAAGGGTGACTCGAACCAAAACAGAATCTGATCAAGAGTGGGAAGAGTTCTAGGGCATACTATCAATGACAGAGCGTGATAAAGCGTTTCAATTAAGTGGCGATAACTTTGATTATCTTTGTCAATTTGTTTATGACACAGCTGGTATTGTACTCAATGCCAGTAAAAAAGAGATGGTGTACCGTCGTCTTACTCGTATTATTCGTGAGCGTAAACTTCCCTCCTTTACGGCTTATTGCAACTTATTAAAGACAGATACAGAAAAAGAGCAAGATTACTTTATCAATGCGATTACCACGAATTTAACCAGTTTTTTTCGTGAGCAACATCATTTTGATTATATGACGCAAGATGAACTACCTAAGTTACTCGGTAATCGCCTATCGCATGATAAACGCCTGAGAATTTGGTCGTCTGCAAGCTCCACTGGAGAAGAACCTTACAGTATTGCTATTATGGTGCTCGAAGCAATGAAAAGCCAATTAAGTCAATGGGATGTAAAAATATTAGCAACAGATATTGACAGTAATGTGTTAGCTGTTGCTAAAGAAGGGACTTATGATGAACGCCGCATAGAAGATGTTCCCAGGAAGTTTAAAGAAAAATATTTTACCAAAGGTATTGGCATTAACGAAAGTAAAGTAAAGGTAGGTAAACAGTTACAAGCACTTATTACCTTTAAAAAATTGAATCTATTACATGAATGGCCAATGAAAGGGCCATTTGACATCATTTTTTGTCGAAATGTGATTATATATTTTGACAAAAAAACGCAGCAAGAATTATTTGCCCGTTATTATGAAATGCTAGCACCGGGTGGTTTGCTTATCTTAGGGCATAGTGAAAATTTAGGTCAATATCAACAACATTTTGAAAGTGTCGGACGTACCATTTTTAGAAAAGCATTTTAGCCGTTCTATAATAAGTGAACAAATAATCATGGTTTTAAATCGACAAGACAATATTTATGTTAAGCAATGCTTAAAACAATGTTTAGCAGAGTTTGCCCATATAAATCATTATTGGGATCCAAAAAGACAACAAGTTATCGCTAAAATTCTTCCAGGTGAGTTTTATATGACTCGAGATAATGTTGCTATAGCGACCACGTTAGGGTCTTGTATTTCAGCCTGTATTTGGGATGAACATAGCGGTATCGGTGGCATGAATCATTTTATGTTGCCGCTAACCGATAAAGAAGCCCATGAAGTTGATTGGGGACAACGCAGTATGGCATCTGATGCAACGCGTTATGGCAACTTTGCAATGGAACACCTCATTAATATGATATTGAAAAATGGTGGTCGAAAAGTAAATTTACGCGCTAAGGTATTTGGTGGCGGTAAAGTCTTAAAGCACATGTCTGATATAGGCGAAAAAAATATTAGCTTTGTGATGAAATATCTTGCAGATGAAGGAATACCTGTTGAAGGTTCAGATTTAGGTTCTTTTTTTCCCCGCAAAATTTTGTTTGAACCGCTAAGTGGCCGGGCTTTTGTTAAAACGATTGATAATTTACATAATGATACTATTGCGCGCCGTGAAAGTGCTTACAGAAACCGTATAGACCAAACACCTGTAGAAGGTGATATAGAATTATTTTAGTGTTGTTAAATAGTTATTTAATAGTCACTATCGAGCTTAGGATGTTAGTTATATGAAGCCAATTAAGGTATTAATTATTGACGATTCCTCGGTTATCCGAGCGGTTGTTAATGAGGTTTTAAAAGATGATCCTGAAATTGAAGTGGTTGGCGAAGCTAAAGACCCTATGATCGCTCGAGAGCAAATCAAAAAGCTAAATCCTGACGTACTGACTTTAGATATTGAAATGCCAAAGATGGATGGTATTACCTTTTTGAAAAACTTAATGCGACTGCATCCTATGCCGGTAGTGATGCTATCAACATTAACGACTAAAGGGGCTGATATCACCCTACAAGCTTTAGAAATAGGAGCTGTTGATTTTATTGCAAAACCTAGTTTTGAAGCCTTGATTGCTAATAAGTCTACCTTTCAAGAGACTTTGTTGAGAAAAATAAAATTTGCCGCAACGGTTGAGAATAAAAAATTTCGACTTGACAGCACGTTATCAAAACCTCTAGCGAATGGTCTACTACCCTTTAAAGGTTGCCAGCGCTCGAATCATTTAGTGGCTATTGGCGCTTCAACAGGAGGCACTGAAGCAATTAAAGCGATTATTACCGCTTTGCCAAGTAATTCTCCAGCTGTGGTTATCACCTTACATATTCCAAAAACATTCAGTGCGAGATATGCACAACGGATGAACGAAATTTGTGCCGTTGATGTGCAAGAAGCAAGGCATGGCCAAAAGATTAAAGCGGGTAATGTTTATATTGCGCCAGGTAATCTTCATCTAAAAGTAGAAAGTAAAGGCGGATCACTTTTTTGTATTTTAGAAGACTCACCTGATGTTAACCGCCACAAGCCTGCCGTAGACATTTTGTTTAATTCTTTACTGCCACTTGCTAATAATGTTCAAGCGGTATTATTAACCGGAATGGGACAAGATGGAGCCAAAGGTTTATTAAATTTAAAAAATACTGGCGCTATGACTATTATCCAAGATAAGGCAAGTAGTTTAATTTGGGGGATGCCAGGCAGTGCTCATGCATTAAATGCTCAGGTAAAAGAGTGCTCATTAGTTAATATACCTAAGGAAATTTTAGCTCATGCTGCACTGACTCGACAGGGTAAAAAAGAGGTGTTTTATGAAAAATAAAGCCATGCTGTTATTAAAGACTGGGCTGGTGATTGTTGGCGTAATACTGATGGACCTTTTATTTTTTCAACTGAGTTACTTATCAGTTACGCTGACATTATTACTGTCGTTTGTCTTGATTATCTTATATAAAAATAATCATGCTTTGCTAACATTATCAAGTGCAAGTGATGTTGAGGGGCGCAATGGGCTTAATGTAAACAACAATGAAAAAGAAATAAAAATAACCCTGACAAAAATTGTTAGCTTACTTAGCCAGCAAATAGCCATCGTTGATACAGAAGTTGACCGGGCCAGTATCTTAATTCAAGAGGCTACGACTGGGATTGCAGATAGTTTCAAGTCTTTAAAAAGCTTAACGGATGAACAACAAGTCATGCTTAATGCCGCTATTGGTAATCATCGAGGTGCTGTTGATGAAAACGGTACCACGATAGAGTCTTTTGTTCACGACTCCAGTGAGACTTTAGATGATTTTTTACAGGTGATTATGACCACCAGCAAGCAAAGTTTAGCCGCCGTGTCATTTAGCGATGAAATGAGTAAACAGCTTGACGGTATTTTTAGCTTATTGGGACAAGTAGAAAGTTTAGCGAGCCAAACTAATTTATTAGCCCTTAATGCCGCTATAGAAGCAGCGAGAGCAGGAGATGCCGGTAGAGGTTTTGCTGTAGTGGCCAATGAAGTCAGGGCGTTATCGGTTAATTCTACCAAGCTTAATGATAATATTCGTGAAGAAATATCATTGGCACAAATTATCATTGAAAAGCTAAGAAACTCAGTTCAAGTCATGGCTTCAGCTGATATGACCGCAACACTTGAAGCTAAAAGTCGAGTCAGTCTTATGGTTGAGCATGTGGGTGAATCTTCTTCACAAACCAATGCCATTGTTGAAGAGCTTGCTGGATTATCACCAAAAATTGCTGAAACAGTCGCTACAGGCATTCGCTCGCTACAATTTGAAGACTTAACGTGTCAAGCCCTTGCAACCCTTAAAAATAATACTGAAACTATTACGGCTCTCAATCAAGTTTTAATGGAATTTGAAATCAATAATAGTAATACTCCACAAGCATTACAAAAATTACAGCATCAATGTCAATCGCTCATCGAACAATCTCAACATCAAAATGAGCAGCGCAGCGTATCTCAGTCATCTATGGATGAAGGTGTTGTTGAGTTGTTTTAATTCTAAATTATTAGGAACGACTATGAATGTTATAAAACAAGTATCAGAAGATAAAAAAAATATAGAAATTAGTATTGAAGGTCGGTTTGATTTTTCACTGCATCAACATTTTCGAGATGCCTACGTTAACTGTAAAGAAAAAAACTCGATGTTTACTATCTGTTTATCAAAAACGACTTATATGGATAGCTCTGCTTTAGGCATGATTTTATTGCTTAAAGATCATGCTGAGAACTATTCAGGAAAAGTCGTGATTAGTAAACCAAGCGAGTCAGTGAATAAAATTTTAGAAATTGCGCAATTTCACCGTTTGCTCACTATAGAATTATAGGTTATAGCCGTGTTAGCTGAAAAAAATGATGTTAAATTAGCTTTAGTCGTTGATGACTCTGCCATGCAATGCAAAGTTTTAAGTGTCTTATTAAAAGAGCAAGGTTATCGTGTTTTTACAGCTAATGATGGCGCTCGTGGCGTGGCTATGTATGTGGAGTACAAGCCTGATTTAGTGTTAATGGACATTAATATGCCCATTATGAACGGCTATGAAGCCGCAAGAAAAATTAAAAGTTTATCGCAAGATAATAGCTTGTGCCCACTGATTTTTATTACCAGCATGGATACAGATAAAGCTTTTATTGAGTGTGTTGATGCTGGCGGTGACGGCATATTGGTCAGGCCATTTTCACCCGAAGTTTTTAAAGCTAAAATAAAGTCAATTCAACGAATCAGTGATTTATACGCACAAGTTAAGATTTTACAACAAGAACAACAAAAAGATGCCGAGCTTGCTGAACAGTTAATGTCGGGCGTTATTGAGGCAAGAAACTTCTCGCTTGACCGCATTGGCATTATTAAAAAACCCGCTGCGTTATTTAGTGGTGATATACAACTGACCGCTTTATCTCCTAATGGCGACGTTAATGTTATGTTGGGAGATTTTACTGGCCATGGACTGCGTTCATCTATTGGTGCTATTCCCTTAGCGGAAACCTTTAGAGCGATGACCAAAAAAGGTTTTTTGTTATTTGAAATTATTAATCAAATTAACCATCAACTTTATGATTTACTGCCTGCAGATTTATTTCTTGCGGCTGGGTTTGCCAGTATCTCTAGCCATGATAAATCTGTGTATGTTTTTAATGCGGGCTTACCCGATGCTTACTTGTTTTCTGAACAAGGTGAAATAAAATATCAAATATCGTCAAGTCACCCACCGATAGGTGTGCTTCCAAAGCTTTTACCTGAGAGTAAATTAACCGTATTTGGTATTGAAGAAACCGATCGGATGATCTTAATCAGCGATGGTATTCTTGAGGCGAGAAATGAACACGGGGAAATGTTTGATTTTGACCGATTCGAACAGGCGGCAAAGCAGGGTGTAATCACACAGAAGGTTAGTGAATGTGTGCTTAACGCGGTTAATGACTTTTGCCAAGCTATGCCACAAGAAGATGATATTTCATTGATTGACATTCCTTGCGGAGGTTGGGATCACGTGCTGGTTGCCAGTCATGGCATTACCAATATTTCAGCTAAGCAACTTGACGATATCTATTTGGCAACAGAGCCAGCATGGCACTGGCAACTTACCTTAAGTGGTAAGCGCTTAGCCTCTATAAACCCAATTCCTATGGCTATGAGTCAAATAAATGAAATAGAAGGTCATGCAGAGCATTGGCAAAGTTTATACAGCATACTCACTGAGTTATTTGTTAATTCACTTGACCATGGTGTCTTAGGTTTGAGCTCTAATTTAAAAGCCAGTGCAGATGGTTTCTCTCAATATTACAAAGAGCGAGAATTGCGTTTGAAAAATTTAGCGCATGGCTTTATTGAATTACAAATATGCCATTACCCCTTTCCAAATGGCGGACGAATTATGATTAAAATACAAGACAGTGGTCAAGGATTTGATATAAAAAAATACTATGAGCAACGAGTGAACAAGCCAGCAAATAAACTCGAGCTTAGCGGTCGTGGCATTGAGTTAGTTGAGCAGCTTTGTGACAGCTTAGACTTCCAAGATAATGGTAGTGTGGTCGAAGCATCTTATGTTTGGGCATCGTAAACATCAATATTTTAATTTATGACCAATGTAATAAGGTATTAATGTGAACATTTTAGTTGTGGATGATAATAAGTTTATCAGAGAAGTTGTTAGTGCCATGATCATTGACAGCGGCCATATTGCCGTCGTTGCTAATGGCCATGTCCAGGCGATGGCGGCATTAAAGAAAGAAAACATTGATTTAGTGCTTATGGATATAGAAATGCCCGAGGTTGACGGTTTTGCGCTAACAAAAATGATGAGAAAAGAATACCCACAATGGTTCCCTATTATTTTTCTTAGCGCCAACGACAGCGAAGAGTACTTAACTCAAGGTATTGACGCGGGTGCTGATGATTACTTAACAAAGCCGATAAAACAAGTGATTTTAAGCGCAAAATTAAGAGCGATGGAACGTATTGCCAAAATGAAAGGGGCACTTGAGCGCACCAATAAACAACTAGAAATACTCAGTAGTATTGACCCGCTAACGCAGATACTTAACCGAAGAGGGTTAGAAGAAGTCCTCGCTAGTGCTTGGAAAATTAATGAGCGCCAAAAAGGGGAATTATCAATATTGATGATAGATATTGACTTTTTTAAGCCTTATAACGATAACTATGGTCACCCACAAGGCGATAAGTGCTTAGTTCAGGTTGCTAATACCCTTAATGAAACGCTTAATCGAGCCACTGACTCATTAGCTCGCTATGGGGGAGAAGAGTTTATTGTTGTGCTGCCTTTTACGCCGCTCGAGGGTGCTAGGTTTAAAGCAAAAGAATTAAGTTTGGCGTTATTAAGTCAAAAAATAAAGCACGAATATTCATCGATATTTCCTTATGTGACGGTAAGTATTGGTATTGCAACAACAAGCGCTGACGATCACGTAGCCAATGCAAGTGAATTAATAAAACAAGCTGATATCGCTTTATATCAAGCAAAAGACCAAGGGCGTAATGGTTCTAGTGTTTTTCAAAAAAGTGCTTAACAACTGCATTTACTAAGGTTGAAATCTCATAAAAAAAGGAATTATTATGCTTAAACCCCGTTTGTTAATTATTGATGATGACAAAGATTACCTTGAACTGCTTCATGAAGCATTAACCAAAAGTTTTGAAGTAACGTGCGCGACTAATATTAAAGATGCGGATAAGTTAGTCAGCGACAATCAACTTTTTGACATCGCCTTAGTTGATGAAAATATTGGCGAAGACAAAGGGTCACAATGGATAAAACGTAACGTTGAACAACATACCGTCGCAACCTCTTTTGTCTTGTATTCTGGCCTAGCCACCGAAGATGCTGTACTTAAAGGTTTAGAGTGTGGTGCCGATGATTTCCTTGCAAAACCTATTTCTTTATTAGCTTTGAATAAAAAGCTAAAAAAACTTATTTCTTATCAAGATAAAATTCATAGCTTTGAAACAGAAATCAGTTCAAAAGATCGAGTTATTAATATTTCAATGGCACAAGCGGCTAAATATGGCAGCTGTATGCAGCTAACATCTCGACTTAATCATTGTTTTACTTTAGAAAAAATTAGAGATGAAGTATTTTTATTTCTTTATACAATGAACTTAGATGGCTGTATTGCTTTTTACCCGATCAATGAAAAAGCCCTTTTCTTTAGTTCTAAAAATGGCTTTTGTTCTCCTGTAGAAATCGATGTAATGAAACTGTTAAGGGTTAAACCTCGCTTATATCGCTTTAGTTCTAGAACTATTTTTAACCATCCACTGTGCTCAATCCTTATTTTAAATTTAGTAGATGGCGCTATTGATACTGATATATATATTGATGCACTAGCCTCTGTTATTGAATGCATCGGTGCACGTATTGCTTTTATTACTTATAAAAATTCACTGGTGCAAGTACAAAGCAAAATTCAGAAAGCTGTTTTTACTACCAAAAACATGATTGCCATATCTAAGCACCATCAACAGGAAGTGATGAATGAGATAGTCACTAACATAGGTATGAGCTTCCATGTCCTAGAGATGTCGGATGAACAAGAACAATATCTGACCAACTTGGTTCATGGTGCCTTAAAAAAACACTCACAAGATGATATAAATTTTCTTGAAGTTACCGATTTACTTGATGGCGCCTTAGCCAGTGTTGATGAACTTGAAGTCCTTAATCAACAACAAGAAGAGGAAATAGTTGATTTTGATGATGAAGATGAACTATTTTGAACGCTACCTCTGACGATTTAACGGTATCGATCAATAGTATTCCTTTTTCGGTTATTCAATTAGATCATCAAGGGATTATTACCGGTTGTAATCGTTGGGCAGAAAGTTTTTCTGGTTATTGTTTAGCAGAAATTAAAGGGCAACCGCTAGAAATGCTCTTGCCAAAGGAATTTGCTAATTCGCATCTAAAGTTTTGTCATAACTTCCAACGTAGATCAGGTGTTAGAGATGTTGTTTTATTGAGTAAATCAGATGAGATGCTTAATTGTACAATAAAAACAAGTGAAGTTGCTGGTGGTTATACCGTCTACCTTTCGGATTCATTGTTAAACAATAGCTCTGACGATAAAACGATTAATGAGCGGGAAAAGCTAGTAGAAAAAATAGAATCTGCAGCACTATCAAAATACACCCATAAAATATTAAACACCATAGAAGAAGCTTTTTGGGAGTGGAATATAATTGAAGGAACGCTACTTTATTCCGCAAAATTTATGGCTATGTTGGATTATTCGGCAGAAGCATTCTTAGGCCAACTTTCTTTTGGTCAAAAATGGTTAAAAGAAGAAGATTTAGCCCGCCTTAACCAAGAAGCCAAAGCGCATTGTCTTGGTGAAATACCCAGTATAAATTTAACGCTGTCAATGACTACAGAGCAAGGTGCTACGAAGTGGGTAACTGTTTTTGGTAAAATTATCGAATACAGGGCTGAGCGTGCTTATAAAATGTTTGGCTCAGTTAAAGATATCACCGCGCAACATCAATTAGTCGAAAAGCTAAAAGAAAGAAATAATTATCTGTTGCTAGCGGAAAGTGTAAATAAATCAGGGTATTGGCGTCTAGATTGTATTGATAATACCTTATGTTGGTCAACTGAGCTTTATAAAATTCATGGTGTAGACGCCACTAATTACCAACCAAAGGTAGTTTCGGCCTTAGACTTTTACCTGGTAGAAGAACAGGTTAAGGTACGAAATTATTTAGATAATGCCATTGCCAATAAACAAGGCTTCTACTTTAAAAGTGCTATAAGAAATAAACTGGGCAATAAAGTGAAAGTGGAGTGTTTTGGTGAGGTTGAGCTCAATACTGCGGGTGACGTTGTTGGTGTTTTCGGCGTATTTAAAGATATTAGCCAATCAGAAACTATTTTTGAAAAATTAAAACTGCTCGCTATGGTCAATTATACAATAAAGGTACCGGTTTTCTTTATTGATGACAAAGATAATGTCGTTTATCAAGAGCTAACACCAAAAACTGCCCACAGTAGCGCTGTGCTTTTTAATTATATTAATTTCAGTATTATCGACTATCTTGCGTTTAAACGAAAAGCAAAAGCGTGCGGTCAACTTAAAGAAACTCATATTAGCTTTGATCAATACAACAGTGTTTTTGATTTATCGGTAACCTATGAAGCCGATGAAGGAATATTTATTTGGATTGTTGAAAACGTTACTGAGCAATTTCGTAAAGACCAACAACAACTTATTAGTAATCGACTCGCTTTACTGGGTAATACTTTTGGCAATGTTTCACATGACATCAATAATGTACTGGGCGTCGCTTTAGGTGCTACTGAAATGTTAGAGATTAAGTTCGCTCAAGGTGAACGTGATATTTCAAGGTATATTGAGCGGGTCAAGAATGCGATAGATAAAGGTAAAAGCGTTACCGAGCGTTTATTAGCTTTTACGCGTAAACCTACCATCAAAGTGGTTCGTTTTGACCCGATACAAGATATTATTGATAACCAATATCTTTTTAAGCAATTGTTACTTTCTACCATAGACTTTAGCATTAATACCAATGACCTATGCTGTAAAATAAAGTTTCCTCAAGGTGAATTTATTAATATATTGCTTAACTTAGTGTTAAATTCTCAGGATGCGATCCGCGAAAGAGGCTTAATTGGACAGATAGAAATATCGGCCAACATTAATGAACAGCAAAACTTAGAAATTCATGTCAAAGATAGTGGTGTAGGTATTGAGCAAAGTAATTTGACTAAAGTGTTTGATCCCTTTTACAGCAGTAAATCAGATAATAAGGGCAACGGTATTGGTTTAGCTAATGTTTATAGCACAATATATAAACATAATGGTCAAATACGAGTTTTAGGGCATGGCAGTCTGGGTGGGGCGCACTTTACCTTAGTCTTTAAGTGTCATATTTTAAAAATTTCCCCGAAAAAAATCCCCTTAACGCTTAAAAGCCAATTAAATATGAAGGGAAAGCGTGTACTTATTTTAGATGATGAAATAAGTATTGCTGAGTTTGTTTCCTTGTATTTGGAAAATGAAGGCGTTAAAACTAAACATACCAACAATAAAAAGGGTCTAATCAAAATTTTAGTGACTGAGCAACCTTTTGATATTTTTATTACCGATATGATATTACCCGATATTTCAGGTTGGGAGGCTGTGGAATTAGTGAAAGCAAAGTTTCCCAATATTAGAGTATTTTCAATTAGTGGTTATATTGCTGAGGAAAATAAAAAATGGCATTACCCCATTCTCAGAAAACCGTTTAATTCAAAAGAATTGGCAAGCTTTCTAATTGAAAATAATTAACTTGCAGCTTGAATATATATGATGACAGTTAGCCACTTAGCCAGTAACTATTGCTAATTTAGTGATGTTTTATCGGTAAATGCTCTGTAATACCTTAAGGTTTAGTTATCAGCGTTATTGTTGTTACTCAACTACAATTGCATATAAGAGTTGGTTCTAGTATGTTATTTGATAGTCAATTGAGTATTTAGCACTTTCTCATAAAAACATTGTTTTAGGCTCTTTTTTTATCGGCGTATGAATAGATTCACCAAAAGAGAAGTAGCACTTATCAAAAACAATCATTTAGAAGATAATTATGGCGCATGTAAAGAACATGATCATACTGCGCAGCCATTAACTAAAGCCAGTAAAAGCTTCTCAATCGGAAAAGTTTTTAGCTCATTAGCTTTTAAAATTCCATTTGCTGGTTTTTCTTTATCACTCTTTATTGCTTTTGCGGTTGGCACTGTATTTTATATTGAAAGCCAGCAGTTGGTTAAAGAGCAGGCGTTTGATGAACTCAATATTAAAAGTAAAATTGTAAAACCATTAATAGCCTATTTCTATCGAGAAAGTGCCAACGACTCAATCTTCCTCAGTAAGACCGCGTCAATACAAGGTGTTATGGAGTCTATCAAATCAGATGATGATCAAAACCTGTTATGGCGAAAAAAATTACAGGGGATATTCAAAGAATTTATCAAAAAAAAACCGATTTATAAAAATATAAGTTATTTAACAACAGAGAATCATGTTCGTAGTAATGTCAGTGTTGACCATGAAAATGACCAAGTGAAGGTCATTCCTTTTGAGCAATCTAGTCAAAATATAGCGCTTGATTCATTAAAAGCGGCTTTATTAGTAAAAGAAGGTGAAGTGTATTTTTCAGAGATATTTTATCAAAAAAACACTCAGGACAAGCCTTTACAAAGTTCTTTATTTATCGGTACCCCTGTTTATAATGCTGACAACAAACTTTTTGGTTCAATAACAATAGAAGTTGATTTTTCATTATTTATTGAACGGCTTAAGGAAAATGCTTTAGAAAAAGTTACTTTTTATCTTGCTAATTCAGCGGGTGATTTTATTTATTTTCCAGCTGATCAAAAAGTTGATGAAAAAAATATCAAGGTGACTGAAAAGTTTCCGTCGCTCAGTGTTATTTTTTCCTCAATACTCACTAGCGATAAGCTCTTTCAAGATAAAGAGATAGATGTTGATAATAAATTAGCCTATTACTCTACTGTTCAGTTTGATGAATTTGGCCAAGTAAACCCATTACACTTAGTTATTGAAAATAAAAGTAATATTTATCTGCAATCATTAGAAAATATGCAAAACCGCACAATATTATTTAGCTTTATCTTAGCGATATTAAGTCTAGTGTTTTGTATTATGGCGTCAAAGCGG
The DNA here is from genome assembly GCF_014077465.1 of Colwellia sp. BRX10-4. Taxonomy (NCBI): domain Bacteria; kingdom Pseudomonadati; phylum Pseudomonadota; class Gammaproteobacteria; order Alteromonadales; family Colwelliaceae; genus Colwellia; species Colwellia sp. BRX10-4. The sequence goes on along the minus strand of NZ_JACGVZ010000017.1, from coordinate 28,586 downwards.
ATAACACGTGCTTTGTTGTTGATGACTAGAGGTGTTGCCCAATATGAAGAACAGGGTGTTATCGGTAAGTTACCGGTGCAAGAAAATGATGAAATCGGCGTTTTAGCAAGAAGTTTTCAAAATCTATTCATGCAAATAGAGCAAAAGTCAATTGTCCAAAAAAGTGAAACAATACGGGCAGAAGATGCGTTAGCAAAGCTTCATTCTATTTTAAACTCAATCGCTGATGGTGTTATAAATATTGACGGGAAAGGCAATATTCTCGCTTTTAATCATGCGGCTGAAAAAATATTTGGCTATCAAACTAATGAGGTCCTTGGTCAAAACGCACTATTTCTAGTGCCAATAGATAATACTATTAACCAAGCGGACGAATTTAAACGTTTTTTACAACATAGCTCAAGTGAAGTAAAAGGACGCACACTTGAACTGACTGCATTAAGAAAAAATGGTGAAAAGTTTTTTATGCATTTAAGTATCAGCAAAATAAATATTCCTGGTGATGTTGTTTTTACCGGATTAATACGTGACATCACTGAAAATAAGTTGTTGGCAGCAGAAAGTATCCGCAGTATTGAAGAAGCTAAAGATATGGCATGGCGTTTAAATTTTGCTTTGTCAGCACCAAGAATAGGCGTTTGGGACTATAATCTTCAAACAGGGCTAAGTTTTTGGGACAGTCGAATGTATGAATTATTTGGCTATGATAAAAACTCAACAGTGCCTACAGAAAAAATTTGGCGAACAGCTATACACATAGACGATGTTAAATTTGTGGAAGAACAATTTATCCATGAAATTAAGAAAGGCATAGCACTTAATTTTGAATACCGTATCACTTTGCCAGACGGAACTATTCGATATATTGAAACACATACTCAAGTGGTTAATCATAAAGATCAAAAAAACTTCAGAGTGGTGGGAACTCATCGTGATATAACCGAGCAAAGAAACTTGCGTACTTTAAAACAGGACGCTTTAGATATGGCAGAGCACGCTCTGCTGCTGCGTTCGCAGTTTCTTGCAAGTATGAGTCATGAAATACGTACCCCGATGAATGGCGTTTTAGGGATGTTAGGTTTACTTCAGCAAAGTAATATCGACAAACAACAAGCTCACCATTTGCAATTAGCCAGTTCAAGTGCGCAATCTTTATTATCTTTGATTAATGATATTTTAGACTTTTCAAAAATAGAGGCAGGAAAATTAGAACTTGAAATACTTGATTTTGATATTCGAGGTCAGCTTGGCGACTTTGCTGAGTCGATGGCGATAAAAGCGCAGGAGAAAGGCCTGGAATTGATACTGGATGTTTGCGGTGTTGAACAATCTTTAGTTAAGGGTGATCCTAGCCGTTTGCGACAAATACTGTCAAATTTAGTCAGTAATTCAATAAAGTTTACCGAGACCGGTGAAGTACTCATTAAAGCCTCGATTAAGAAATATCAACATCAGTTGCAACTAACATGCAGCATATCAGATACGGGTATTGGTATTCCTGAAAATAAAATGATTGCATTGTTTGATTCTTTCACCCAGGTAGACGCCTCTACTACACGAAAATATGGGGGTACAGGCTTAGGTTTGGCCATTGTTAAACAATTAGCCCAACTGATGTCAGGGGATATTACCTTAACAAGTACCGAAGGTCAGGGCAGTGTGTTTACTTTCACCATACTACTTAACGAAAGTGATAACTCTCAAACAGTCATGCCTCATGTAGACATAAAAGGTAAGCAAATTCTTATAGTTGATGATAACGCGACAAATTTGGCGGTATTAAAAGGACAGTTAGCTATTTGGGGGGCAGAGGTTACGCAAGCAAAGGATGGCACTTGTGCTATTGAGCAGGTTGATAATCACCCGGTTGATTTTTTTGATGCCGCAATTCTTGATATGCAAATGCCTGGCATAGACGGCGTTACTTTAGGTGAGCGCTTGAGGAAGCATCGACATACACAAAAAACAAAACTTATTATTATGACGTCAATGAGTGACCGAGGAGATACTAACTTTTTTGAACAACTCGGTTTTTCTGCGTATTTCCCCAAGCCAGTAACAACCGCAGATTTATTTGCTACGTTAAATCTTGTTTTAGACGAAGAAGGCACTTTGAGTGTCAATAAACCCTTTGTTACTCAACATAACGTCCATAAATTAAAACATTCAAATGTTAATCGTGTTATTGCCAAAAATACCCGTATCTTATTGGTTGAAGATAACCGTATTAACCAAGTGGTCATTCTAGGTGTGCTAGCCAATATTGGTTTGTCAGCTGATGTTGCTGGTAATGGTATCGAAGCCCTGGCTGCTTTAAATTCTTCACCAGAAGATGCACCCTATCAAATCATTATTATGGACTGTCAAATGCCTGAAATGGACGGCTACGATGCAACAAGAGCAATAAGGGCAGGAAAGGCCGGTGTTGTTCATCGTAACATTCCAATTATTGCCATGACCGCCAATGCGATGAAAGGCGATAAAGAAAAATGTTTAGCGGCAGGCATGAGTGATTACGCGAGTAAACCGGTAGATACCGATATTTTACTTAAAAAAATATCGGTATGGGTCGGGCTAGATAGCTTTGAAACTGTGTCTGATAATAACAGTCGTGTAATTGCAGAGCCCGTAACCCAGACCAGCCATGGTGATAACTCCAAAAGTAGTCATTCAAAGAAAAATGAAGATATCATTTGGGATAAAACAGGCTTTTTAAAGCGTATTAGAAATAATGAAAAATTAAGTAAACAGCTGATCAGTTTATTTATTGAGGATATGCCGGCGCTTAAAAATGAGTTAGTTATCGCTATGGAAAATAAATTATTTGATGATATTATAGCTTTAGCACATAAAATTAGTGGTTCGTCAAAAAATTTAGGTGGAATTAATCTTGGAAAATTAACGCGACAAATTGAACAATTGGCTAGAATAAAAAATAGCGTTGAATTGTTGTCGTTGCAGAATGATTTATCAAGGGAATATTATTTGTTAATTGATACCTTACAAAAACACCTAACAGCTAAAGATGACGAGTAAGCCTTACAATGGGAATAAATTATGAATACTAAGAAAAAATATAACATTCTCGCTGTTGATGACGCAAAAGACACGCTCATGCTATTAGAGTTTGATTTAGGTGAAGAAGGTTATAATGTGTTTACCGCCGAATCTGGAGAAAAAGCCTTAGAGGTTTTAGAAGAGCAAGCGATAGACTTCATTTTATTAGATATGTATATGCCGGGTATCTCAGGCTTAGAGATGTTACACAAATTAAAAACTCACCCTATTATTTTCAATACGCCGGTCATTATGTTATCGGCTTCAGATGATGAAGATCAAATTGTTGCTGCTCTAGAATTTGGCGCCGACGACTACGTAACTAAACCTTATATTCCTAAAGTGTTACTGGCTAGAATACGAACCTCGCTTCGGCTTTTAGAGAAAACTTTAGAGCTAGAGTCGCTGGCTAAAACAGACTTCTTAACCGGCATTCGTAACAGAGGCGCTTTTGAAGATTTAGCGGGTAAAGCGATTAGCCAAGCAAAACGCACGAATAACCCGCTTGCTGTGGCGATGCTCGATATAGATTTTTTTAAAGTGGTTAACGATAATTATGGCCATGATGCCGGTGATAAAGTCCTTGTTGAATTTGCTGATATCATCTGCGATTGTTTTCGAGATCATGATATTATTGGTCGAGTTGGCGGCGAAGAGTTTGCGATATGTATGGCAAATACCTCTCCAGAGAATGCGCTTGTTGCCTGTGAACGCTTAAGAGAAAGAGTAGAACACAGTAAAATACATATTGATGATACCATAGATGAAAAGGTGTCTGTAACCGTGAGTATCGGCTTATCATTAGGCAAGGGCGATGAGATGAACTTAGAAGGCTTGTTAAAAGAAGCTGATCTTAGTCTATATGAAGCAAAACACAGTGGTCGAAATCAAGTGAAGGTGCATCAAGAATCAAATACGGTTGTCGCTGAGGGTATTGTCGACGCATTACCGGTGGCCAGTGAAGACCAATATCCAGGTATTGATGCTGAAATAGGTATTGGTAATGTGCTCGGAGATGAAGACCTTTTTGCTGAAATACTGGTGATGTTTTATGAAGACCATTCCAAAGACAGCGAAAAGATTCAACAAGCGATCAGTAGTGATGATCAAACTGCTTGTAAGCACTTAGTACATACCTTAAAAGGTGTTTCTTGCTCAGTAGGAGCTATGCAACTGTTTGAATTGACTAAAGCGCTAGATGAAGCGGTAAGTGTTGAAGATACCGCGCGTTATCAACAATTGTATCAACCGGTTGCCGCAGAGTTAATTAAGGTTTTAGGCGGTATTGAAGTTAGGTTAAGCGCGCAATTATAAGTATAAGATTGACAGATCTGGATATTGAGTGACGGGTATATTTGTCGCTCAACATCTATACGCGTTCATTCTCCAATGTTTAAAGACCCGTTAATAATCCTAGTACTAAGTTATTCAACAATAAGTTTGATGTCACTCTTTGGCACACAACAGCAAGATAGCACTTCACCATCGCCGATAAAAGCCAGTGGTTCTCCTTGAGGATAGCTAATTTCGCCTTCAACTAAGGTTACTCGACACGCCCCACAAAAACCGTCACGACAATGATAATGTACTTCTACATTAGCGTTCTCTAAACAGTCAAGTAAGCTTTTGTCATTGGCTTGAAAGGTAATGGTTTTATTATCGACAAAAATACGATGAGCTTTCTTACTTTCAGGTAATTTTTGCTGGCAAATGGCCATATCATTAGCACTTTTCATTTAAAAAGACTCAAACGCAAAATGTGCTAATGATGTAATAAGAAAGCATGATAATCGCTTCTTTATATGGAGGTTAAAACCATTAAAGGTCAAAGCCATCAAAATCATCACTTGATACAGAAGAGTCGACTTGACCGACCAGGTAACTCGATATTTCTGTTTCTTGTGGAGCGACCTGAACATTGTCTGATACTAAATAAGCATTCATCCATGGTAATGGGTTACTTTTTATATCAAAGGGTGCATCAAAACCAATAGCGGTTAAGCGTTGATTACTGATGTATTCAATATATTGATTTAATATTGCCGCATTTAAGCCAATCATTGAGCCGTCTTTGAATAAGTACTGAGCCCATTCTTTTTCTTGATCAACAACATCAAGAAATATCTGTAATCCTTGCTCTTTCATTTCTTGAGAAATGATTTTCATTTCAGGATCATCTCTACCGGATAACCAGTTATTTAAAATATGTTGAGTACCGGTTAAATGCAAAGCCTCATCTCGAGCAATAAGCTTAATAATTTTAGCATTACCTTCTAATAATTCACGCTCGGCAAAAGCAAATGAACAGGCAAAGCTGACATAAAAACGAATGGCCTCTAAAGCGTTAACCGAACAAACAGCCAAGTATAAGCGTTCTTTGAGCTTGCGAGTCGACACTTCAATCATTTTACCATCGACTTCATAGGTACCGTCACCTTGTGACTGGAGTAGTTGTGTGGTGATTATCACGGCATCAAAGTATTTAGAAATACTTGATGCACGCTTTAAAATAGCTGGGTTAACAACGATATCGTCAAATATTTCACTTGGATCTGAAAACAAGTTTCTCAAAATATGCGTGTATGAACGAGAATGAATGGTTTCACTAAAAGCCCAGGTCTCTATCCAAGTTTCTACTTCTGGTAATGAAACCAGCGGTAAAAACATCGCATTTACTGAGCGTGCAGCCATAGAATCAAGCAAAGTTTGATATTTTAGGTTGGAAATGAAAATATGCTTTTCTGAAGGCGTTAAACTTTGCCAATCAGATCTGTCTTTTGATACATCAATTTCTTCGGGACGCCAAAAAAACGATAACTGTTTTTCAATAAGTTTTTCAAAGGCGATAAAACGTTGTTGGTCATATCGTGAGACATTGACACTGTTACCTAAAAACATCGGCTCGAGTAGTGCGTTATTAGGAACTTGATTAAACGTAGTGTAGGACATCTATTACTCCTTGATAACAAGCGTGAAAATCACAGCCTGTTATCAAAATTTTGTTTTTTAAAATTATAGGTATGACTGATTATGCTCAAAGCTTCATTGTTAACAAACAATGAAGCTTTGTTGTGCGCACAATTAAATTTTACATGCACCGCCTTCACAGTCTTCTTCTTCTAATCCGAGCATATTCTCAGACGCACCATCACGGGTGTTATGGTAATACATGGTTTTAACGCCTAGTTTATAAGCGGTTAAAATATCTTTTAAGATTTGCTTCACCGGTACTTTTCCGCCTTCAAAGCGTGCAGGGTCATAGTTAGTATTTGCAGAGATGGTTTGGTCAATAAACTTCTGCATGATACCCACTAACTGCAAGTAACCTTCGTTACTTGGAATATTCCAAAGTAACTCATAGTTACCCTTTAATCTTTGATATTCAGGTACAACCTGTTTTAAAACACCATCTTTACTAGCCTTTATACTGATTAAACCTCTTGGTGGTTCAATTCCATTTGTAGCATTTGAAATTTGTGATGAAGTTTCAGATGGCATTAACGCTGAAACCGTTGAATTTCTTACGCCATGTGTCTTGATACTCTCTCGCAAAGTTTCCCAGTCAAGATGAAGGGGCTCACCAGTAATGTCGTCAATAGTCTTTTTATAAGTATCAATCGGTAAAATACCTTGCGATAAACGTGTCTCATTAAATTTAGGACAAGCGCCTTTTTCTTTTGCTAATTCGTTTGATGCTTTCAATAAATTAAATTGAATGGCTTCAAAGGTACGGTGAGTTAAATTGTTGGCACTGCCATTTGAATAATACACGCCGTTTTTAGCTAAGTAATAAGCGTAGTTTATTACGCCTATGCCTAATGTTCTTCTGCCTATCGTCGCATTGTAAGCAGCTGGCATTGGGTAGTTTTGATAATCAAGTAAACTATCAAGTGCTCGAACTGCAAGGTCTGATAAACCTTCTAATTCATCTAAGCTTTCTATTGCGCCTAAGTTAAAGGCTGACAAAGTACAAAGAGCAATTTCACCATTTGGATCATTAATATCATTCATTGGTTGTGTCGGTAGCGCAATCTCTAAACACAAATTACTTTGGCGTATCGGTGCCTGTTTCGGATCGAATGGGCTGTGTGTATTACAGTGATCAACATTCTGTAAATAAATTCGACCTGTGCTGGCACGCTCTTGAGCAAACAAGGTGAATAACTCAATAGCTTTAATACATTTTTTACGAATAGAATCATCAGCTTCATATTTTACATACAAGGCTTCAAATTTATCTTGGTCTTCAAAAAAGGCATCATAAAGCCCAGGGACATCGCTTGGGCTAAAGAGAGTAATAGACTCACCTTTAATTAAACGTGTGTACATAAGCTTATTGAATTGCACGCCGTAATCTAAATGGCGGACACGATTTTCTTCAACACCTCGGTTATTTTTAAGGACCAGTAAACTTTCAACTTCTAAATGCCAAAGTGGGTAGAACAACGTTGCTGCGCCACCTCGAACCCCCCCTTGAGAACAACTTTTAACAGCCGTTTGAAAATGCTTGAAAAACGGAATACAACCGGTATGAAAGGCTTCACCATTACGTATCGAGCTACCTAAAGCGCGAATACGGCCAGCATTGATACCAATACCTGCTCGTTGTGAAACATATTTAACAATAGAGCTAGAAGCCGCGTTTATTGAGTCTAAACTGTCACCACATTCAATTAATACACAAGATGAAAATTGACGTGTAGGCGTACGTACCCCTGCCATAATAGGGGTAGGTAACGATATTTTGAAGGTTGAAATTGCGTGATAAAAACCTTCAACATATTTTAAACGTGTTTCTACAGGATATTTAGCAAATAAACAAGCGGCCACTAAGATATATAAAAACTGAGCACTTTCGTAAATTTCACCCGTTACCCGGTTTTGGACAAGGTATTTACCTTCTAATTGTTTGACAGCGGCGTAACTAAAGTCTAGATCGCGAGGATGAACAAGAAATTTTTCCATTTGTTCAAACTCTGCTTCGCTGTAATCAGCTAGAAGATGTTCATCATATTTACCATTTTCTACCATACTAACAACATGGGTAAATAATTTAGGTGGCTCAAATTGACCGTAGGCTTTTTTACGTAGATGAAAAATAGCCAAACGTGCTGATAAATATTGATAATCAGGTGTCTCTTCTGAAATAAGATCAGCGGCAGCTTTAATGATAGTTTCATGTATGTCAGCAGTCTTGATACCGTCGTAGAATTGAATATGAGATTTCAACTCAACTTGTGACACCGAAACGTTATCAAGGCCTTCAGCAGCCCACGTGATAACTTGATGAATTTTTTCTAAATCGATGAGTTCTTTTTTGCCGTTACGCTTACTTACAAAAAGATTATTAGTCATGAAGAGCCTGTCATTTATTAATTATGCTGGTCGCTTTATTTACTTAACGTTGTCAACTATAAAAACGTTAAGTGAACACTTATCAGTATTATATTTCCCTAAAATGTAAATGAGTACAAAAAAACATCTGAACAACAAATACACTATATGTAGGGGTTTTCTAAAAACTGATCACAAGATAATGAGGTTTGACTGTTTTTGCAAGTGATAAAAAGCATAGTTTTTAATAACTTTCTTCAGAGTAAAAGTTCAGTTAGTAACGACTAACTTAGTAGTGCTTTTTATTTTTGATATTACAAAAACGCAACGTTTATTTTAATTAATTTTTGTGGATAATTTATTTTTAAATAAAATTACCCGTTTATTGGTTGTTTTTGTCAGCTAAAACTTAATTTCTAATAAAAACAACACGTTGCTTTTTTTTAAGCAGCAAGGCCACTAAATGAACAATAATGTTGATATAGCTGTTCAGGTTAAGCGTTACTATGACAACTTGTATAAAGTTTATCCGCTAGTTATTAGTCAGTCATAATAGCGGTTGGTCCACACAGAAATATATATGCTAATAAGTTGGGTTATTGCTATTTTATTATACTTTGGCTGGTAAAATATTCTTTTAAGAAGTTAAGTAATAAGCGCAGTTTTTTGGAATTGGCTGTACCTGGCGGGAATACACCAAAGACATTAATGTCGCTAAAAGCATAATCATCTAGCACTGTTTCTAAAGTGCCTGCTTTTATTTTTGGCCAAGCATCGTAAATAGGAATACGTCCCAGACCATGTCCTGCTTCAACAAAGGCGGTACGTGCAGCTGCATTATTGGTACTAATACTACCTTTTGTGGTGACACTGAACGAACGACTGCCCTTAGTCAAGGTTAACACTCCAGAGGTTAATTTATAAATAACCCATTGGTGGTCGCTTAAATCAGACGGTTTAGTGGGGCGGCCAAATTGCAGGAAATATTCAGGTGCGCCACATAGGCATGTTTGCAGCGTTGCCAGTTTAGTTGCTTGCAAACCAGAGTCAGGTAAGGGGGCACCACGAATTGCTAAATCGATACCTTCTTTCATAATATTAACGACCTCATCAGTTAACATCACATCGAGTGCTATTTTGGGGTAAATTTTTTTAAATTCGTTCAGTGCCGGCACAACGGTCTGCAAACCAACATTTACCGGACACGTTATTTTAAGTAAGCCGATAGGTTCATTTTTGAAATTTTCAATTTGCTGATTAGCGGCACTCGCTTGCTCAGCAATAACTCGACAGCGCTCATAATAGGCTTGACCCGCTTCAGTAAGATTAATCGCACGTGTTGAACGATTAAGTAACTTTACCTCGAGCTGCGCTTCAAGCTTCTTCAAATGATAACTTACTACTGCTCTTGAGAGCCCTAAATGTTTAGCGGCTGCACTTAAGCTACCTTGTTCAATGACTTGAGCGAAAACAACCATACTTTTGAGTTGTTCAAATGAGATATCCATAACGTACCTATTGAGGTAATAACCAGCCAATAATTTACTTTGTCAATCATTGTATCAATTATTGATACAATGATGTCAGTTTTATCTGCATTGTTCATGTTCGTTCTTAGGCATATACTGGACAAATAGAATCAAAAAACACCTAAACTCACTTATATAACCAAACGGATGAATGATAATGACTAAACAAATATTAATGGTACTTACTTCACATGACGAGCTCGGTAACACAGGCCAAAAAACCGGCTTTTGGGTTGAAGAATTTGCTGCTCCTTATTATGCCTTTATCGATGCGGGTGTGGAAGTTACTTTAGCAACACCTAAAGGTGGACAAGCACCAATAGACCCAACCAGCACACTTGAAGACTTTCAAACAGCTGCGACAGACCGTTACGATGCAGACAGCGAAGCACAAGCTAAAATCGCTAATACGCTAATATTAGCTTCTGTTAATGAAGCTGATTTTGACGCAGTATTCTATCCTGGTGGTCATGGTCCATTATGGGACCTTACCGACAATACTGACTCAATTACTTTGATTGAAAACTTTCTTAAGGCCGGAAAAGCTGTTGCAACAGTTTGTCATGCAAGTGCTGCTTTGTTAAATGTAAAACAAGCCTCTGGTGATTTTGCTGTCAAAGGCAAAGCCGTAACCGGTTTTACTAACAGTGAAGAAGAAGCGGTGCAATTAACTGAAGTTGTGCCATTTTTAGTAGAAGATGAATTGATTAAACGTGGCGGCGAATACCAAAAGGCTCAAGATTGGCATGCCTTTGCAATTCAAGATGGTCTTATTATTACTGGTCAAAACCCAGCTAGCTCGGCATTAGCCGCTGAAAAATTATTAACTCACCTTTCAGCATAGCTACTTAGAACAGACAACTCGATTAGCTAAGCTGTTTAGCTAATCGATTTAACGCTTTACCTTTAAGGACATATAAATGTTAAATTTCAATTTTCAAAACCCAACTAAAATTAATTTTGGTCCGGGAGAAATTAAAACTATTTCAAAAGAAATACCACTAGATGCAAGAGTACTCGTTGTTTACGGTGGAGGTTCAATCAAAGGTAATGGTGTTTATGAGCAGGTTATTGATGCGCTTAAAGAACACACTTACTTTGAATTTTCAGGCATTGAACCTAACCCAACTTACGACACTTTAATGAAAGCGCAAACGATCATCAAAGCTGAAAACATTGATTATTTACTTGCTGTTGGCGGTGGCTCTGTTGTTGATGGCGCTAAATTTATTGCCGCTGCGGCATTATTTGAAGGTGATGACCCTTGGGATATTCTTGCCAAACAGCAAGCGTTCACTAAAGCTTTACCCATTGGCGCGGTGTTAACTTTACCTGCCACTGGCTCAGAAAGTAATGGTAATTCCGTGGTAACACGAGACGGTAATAAGCTCCCTTTTTCTAGTCCTTTAGTGCGTCCATTATTTGCGGTGTTAGACCCAAGTGTGACCTTCTCATTATCAGATCGTCAAATTGGTAATGGTGTTGTTGATGCTTTTATTCATACCATTGAACAGTACTTAACTTACAGCGTTAATGGCAAAGTACAAGACAGGTTCAGTGAAGGTTTATTACAAACCTTAATTGAAGAAGGACCTAAAGCCTTAGCCCCGGCAACTAAAGATGATTTAGACGTTAGAGCAAATATTATGTGGTCGGCCACTATGGCACTAAACGGTCTTATTGGTGCTGGAGTACCACAAGATTGGTCAACACATATGATAGGCCATGAATTAACAGGTGCCTTTGGTATTGACCACGCTCGAACCTTATCTATTGTGTTACCTGCCGTGATGAAAGTACGTCGTGAGCAAAAGCGTGAAAAATTACTTCAATATGCAACACGTGTTTGGCAGATAACTGAAGGTGATGATAATGCACGTATTGATCAAGCTATCCGTTTAACAGAAGAGTTTTTTGAAAAGATGCAGGTACCAACGCGCTTATCTCACGTTGATCTTGGTAGCGCTGATATTGATTCCCTTGTCGAACGATTAGAGCAACATGGCATGACAGCACTAGGTGAAAACAGTGATATTACTCTAGCAATAAGCCGAGAGATTTTAACGCAAGCCTTGTAAAGATAAAATAAAAATGAGTGGCTTGTTTAATTGACACGCTGCCCTTATTCATAAAAGGTCGATATATTTCTCTTATATTGGCCTTTTTTAATCCCAACACACTTAGCGCTTTTACTGGCTCTTTACAGGAGTAACTCTTATGACTCAAACAACAGATACCAATCGCCAAATGGTGCTAGCATCAAGACCCGTTGGCGCGCCAAAAGCAGAAAATTTTAATCTCGTTACTAGTAATAAACCCATCCCTCAAGCTAACGAAGTATTACTTCGTACGGTTTTTCTTTCACTCGACCCTTATATGCGAGGGCGAATGAATTATGCTAAGTCTTATGCCGATCCCGTCGCTTTAAATGCAGTGATGGTGGGTGGAAGTGTTTGTCGAGTAGAAGAGTCAAATCACAACGATTACACAAAAGGTGATTGGGTTGTCGCTTTTGGTGGCTGGCAGGATTATAGCGTTATTCATGGTAGTGAATTGCTCAAGCTTGATAATGATATGGTTAACCCGTCTCATGCCTTAGGTGTTTTGGGTATGCCTGGGCTAACGGCTTACATGGGTTTATTGGATATCGGTCAACCAAAAGCAGGTGAAACGGTAGTCGTTGCTGCGGCAACAGGAGCGGTTGGAAGTTTAGTGGGTCAAATAGCTAAATTAAAAGGGTGTAAAGTGATCGGTATTGCTGGCGGTGAGACTAAATGTACCTATGCAGTTGACAGTTTAGGGTTTGATCATTGTCTTGATCATAAAAGTGATGACTTAGCTGAGCAACTAGCGGCCGTTTATACATCAGGGATTGATGTCTATTTTGAAAACGTTGGCGGTAAAGTCTTTGACGCTGTTATGCCACTATTAAATAGCTGTGCCCGTATTCCTTTGTGTGGCTTAATTTCTCAGTACAATGCGACAGAATTACCTAGTGGACCTGACAGACTTTCTTCATTGATGGGAACACTACTTGTTAAGCGTATAAAAATGCAAGGTTTTATTGTCTTTGATGATTATGGTCATCGTTATAACGAGTTTAGCGAGCAAATGGTAAAATGGTTAATGGCAGGTGAAATTAACTATAAAGAGCATTTAATTACCGGACTAGAAAATACAGTAAATGCTTTTATTGGTTTATTAGAAGGTGAGAATTTTGGTAAGTTAATTGTGCGAGTAGGCCCTGACAATATTGACTAACAGTTAACCAAGCGTTACTTTATTATGGGTGTTTTATTAAGAAAAAAGCCACGGTTGAGTGGCTTTTTTATGTGTTGGTTATAGCAAGTTAAGGACCTATATCACTGGATTTAAACCGTTACTTTATTCGCGTTTGGCTTAACATTATTACAGTAATGATAAGATATCTAAGGGGGTTTCAGCGTGATAGTCTGCTTGCCAGTTTTTACAATCTTCACCAGCGATAATATAGCCCCACTTTGCAATGACGGTAGTTGCTTGAGCACTATTGCCGGCTTCAATATCACGCAAAGCGTCTCCGACATACAAACATAGCTCACTTGGCACTGATATTTGTTCACAAGCTTTGAGGATAGGCTCTGGGTGTGGTTTTCGGTTGGTGAAAGTATCACCACCAACCAGTGATAAACATTTTTCGAATTCACTATAATAAGGCAATAATAGTCTTGTTAAACCTTCTGGCTTATTCGTGACAACACCCCAAGGAATGTTTCGTTCATTCAACGTCAACAGTAATTGAGCTACGCCAGGATAAAGACAGGTATGTACCGCAATATTTTCTTGGTAATAAGTGAGGAATTCCGCGCGTAACTCCTCGTAATCATAGTTTTTTAAAGCTTGTGCAAAACCAAGGGTTAATAACCCTAATGCACCATCAGAAGCGATTGGACGATAATCTTCACGAGCCACTTCTGCTAAGTTATATTTTCGTAAAACGTAGTTAAGTGCTGCACCTAAATCATTAGCAGTATCTAATAAGGTGCCATCAAGATCAAATAATACCCCTGAAATTTTAGTATTTCGCAATGGACATTCCCTTATTTAAATTTTTTGGCAACAAAGAATATAATTTACATCTAGTGATGAAATAAGTTTGTGATTCTCTGTCAGCGGGTTGTAATGAATGCCTGCGGCATCAATGCATTTGAGATCAAATGATTCAGCCCAGCCAATTAAGGTCGATGGACGAATAAAACTTTTGTGGTCGTGTGTACCGTCCGGGACTATTTTAAGGACTTTTTCGGCGGCAACAATAGCCAATAAATATGATTTTATTGATTTGTTTAAGGTTGAAAAAAAGACATAACCACCGGGTTTTATCATTTTAGCGCAAGCTTCTATAATTGAAGCGGGATCGGGTACGTGCTCAAGCATTTCCATACAAGTGACGACATCAAATGTTTTGGGTTGATCAATCGCTTTGTCTTCGGCGGGTATTTTTTGATAATCGACCGTTAAACCACTCTCCAACGCATGCAATCTAGCTACATTTAATGGCTCTTCGCCAAGGTCAATCCCAGTAACATCGCCACCAAGCTTGGCTAAACTCTCGGCTAAAATACCACCACCACAGCCAACATCAATAATTTTTTTACCAAAAATATCACCGACATGCTGACAAATAAATTGTCGACGAATAGGGTTTATTTGATGCAATGGTTTAAAATCGCCATCAAGGTCCCACCACTGGCTTGCAACTTTTTCAAATTTGGCTATTTCTTCTTCATTTACGTTAACAGTTTTAGTGTTGTTAGTTGTTGACATTACATTTTCACTATTTTAATCAATTATTGTCAGTAATTCTAAACTAAAGTAAATGGTTCGCCTAGTACTGAACGTTGAGTTTGTTATCCTCGTTAAAAGTGGATAAGTCATAGCTAATGCAGACGAGCCAAAACTGAGAAAGCAGGGCACATTAAGACTTTTTTATAGCGATTATCTTACTCATTACTGATTTTTATCAGCTAATGCCCCTTAATTTAAGTCTTTATTTACCAAGATTTAGCAGTAAAAATAAAGTCTTATGTTATAAGTTGTTGATTTAAATGTGGTTGTTACTTTTGTTTTGTCTTTTTTATTTAACATTTCAATAACATACTTGTAATGTGTGAAACATTGATGTTATGTTCATTGCTGCTTCGAAAATGACGTATCACTCTCATTTGAAATTCCCCCAGCAAAATAATAATTAAAATTAACCTAATAGGTAGGAATATAGATGTCGAATAAGATAACAAAGAAATCATTAATATTGACCACTGCAAGTATATTGTCGGTATCAATATCGACAGCACTTTACGCTGCTCAACCACTTAGCATACAAAACGCAGATAATGTATTATCTGAAGTGACCAGTTCACCCTTACCCAAACGCTTTATAATCAAATACAAGCAAGCAGCTAATAACCAAGCAGGCAGTAATCAAACAACTAGTTTCATCGGTAGCCAAAACGCCTTTGTTCGCCTTGCCGCCGTTAAGGAAAAATTAAAGAGATTACGGGTCAATGTTAAAGCCGAATTTCCAGATGTTAATATGATCAGTGCTGAGCTATCTACATCACAAGTGATGAATTTAGCGATGGACAATAATGTGGAATACGTAGAAGAAGATTTACCACGTCGCTTTATGGCACAAACGGTGCCTTATGGTATTGGCATGGTTCAAGCCGATCAAGTTGACGATATGATTGCTTCTGCCAACGCTGGCGGTAAGAAAATATGTATTATTGATTCAGGTTTAGACTTACCTCATGAAGACATGGGGGCACAAGGAGGCACAATAACTGGTACAAGCAATAGCGGTACAGGTAACTGGTATGATGAAGGTGGTCCGCACGGTACTCACGTAGCAGGAACAATTGCCGCACTTAATAATGGTATTGGCGTTCGTGGTGTTATTGGCACCGATCCTAATTTGCACATTATAAAAGTATTTAATGCTGCGGGATGGGGATACTCTTCAACACTTGTTAGTGCTATTAACGATTGTGTCAGTAATGGTGCAGACGTTATTAACATGAGCTTAGGTGGTTCTGGTTCAAGTACCAGCGAACAAAATGGTATTCAAGCGGCCTATGATGCAGGCGTTTTACTTATAGCTGCAGCCGGTAATGATGGTGTTGCTACAGCAACGACTGATTTAGAAAGCTTTCCTGCTTCTTACGATGCAGTGATGTCAGTTGCTGCTGTTGACAGTAATAAAGCCTTAGCTGACTTTTCACAAAAAAATAGCCAAGTAGAGATATCTGGCCCAGGCGTTGATGTTTATTCTATTTATCCTGAAGGTTCAGGTTCAGTCGTTGAAGTCTCTGTCGCTAATGTCGGTTATACCGCTAATGCAATGGAAAACCAAGGTCAAGCAACGGGCTCTCTCTATGACTTTGCCACGGGCGAAGCTATAGATACAGGCGCTGCAGGTAGTGTTTGTTTAATCCAACGTGGCAATATTTCGTTTTATGATAAAGTTAAAGCTTGTCAAGACAGCGGAGGTGTAGGTGCAATTCTTTATAACAATGCACCGGGAAGCTTTGGTGGCACGTTAGGTGATGCAAACGCAACTTCTATCCCAAGTGTTACTGTATCTGATACGGACGGCGCAGCGATGAAAAATAATATAGGCTTAAGCGCCAGTATAAATATTGGCGCGGGTAATTATGGCAAAATGAGTGGCACTTCAATGGCATCTCCTCATGTTGCTGGTGTTGCTGCCTTGGTATGGAGTCATCACCCAAGCTGTACTAACGTTGAAATTCGTAACGTATTAAATAGTAGTGCACAAGATTTAGGTGCTGCGGGTCGCGATGTTAAATTTGGTTATGGTTTAGCCCAAACTAAAGATGCGATCGATTACATTACCGCAAATGGATGTGATGGCTCTGGCGGTGACACTGGCGGTGGTGGTGGAACAATACCAGATACTGTCCTTGAAAATGGTCAGGTTAAAACTGAGTTAACGGCTGCAACGGGTAATGATTTAGTTTTCACTATGGAAGTACCTGCTGGTGCAACAGATATTAATTTTGCGATGACAGGTGGTAGTGGTGATGCTGATTTATATGTGAAGTTTGGTGCTGAGCCAACTGACAGTGTTTACGATTGTCGCCCTTATCAATCAGGTAATGTTGAATCGTGTGCAAGTACACAAGCAGGTGGCACTTACTATGTAAGACTTAAAGCCTATAGTGATTTTGCCGGTGTTAGTTTAACGGGTAGTTACACTGAACCTTCTACGGGTGGTGGTAATACAATTAATCCGATTGATACCACAATTAATAATGTTAATGTTGCAAGAAGAACATGGAAACGTTACACCCTTGATTTAGCCGATGGTTATGCCGATCTAACGGTTACACTTTCAGGTGGTTCAGGTGATGCAGATTTATATGTAACACAAGGTAAACAGTCAACAACGTCTGTTTATGATTGTCGCCCTTATAAAAATGGTAACAATGAAGCTTGTAACTTTACCGACCCAGCTAAAGGTCTATGGTATGTCGATATCTACGGCTATTCAGCAGCTTCAGGTATAACATTAAATCTACAAGCTACACCCAAATAATCTAAAGAAAGGGGCAACCCGTTCACTTTATGTTGATAAATAAAACCCTGCTTCGGCAGGGTTTTTCGTTAGATCTGTTGTAAAAAAGAAGATGATATAGTTACTCGACACAAAATGGGCTGTAATTGCATCTTGAAGTTTAATAGCTATAAATATAAATTGTCACTTAATAGGTACGATGCGAAAAAATCTAAGAGGTCATGATGAAAACAGTAATAGAACAACTGTCTAGCTATAAAAGCGTTCACTTAAACAGAAAAAATATTCATACACACTTTATTGGTGTGCCAATGATCATTTGGTCAATTGCCTTATTACTTGCCAGTGTATCCTTTGAAGTTGTTATCAATAACTACTTAGGCGTTGCACAAGTTAACTTTACTTTAGCCGCCATACTTTCAATTGCGGTGTTTATTTATTATTTAATATTGTCGTTACCTCTTGCGTTATTGGCGTTCATTTTGTTTGGCCCGTTAATGTGGAGTGTTCATGAAGTTGTAAAAGTAGAACATCATATTATTATTGCAATAAGTGTCTTTATTATTGGATGGGTTATTCAATTTGTTGGTCATCATTACGAAAAAGCAAAGCCGGCATTTTTTGATGATATTAACCAATTATTTATTGGACCATTATTTGTAATTGCGGAAATTTATTTTTCATTAGGACAAGGGAGAATATTAAATAAAAAAATTACTGAAAAAGCCATTGAGAAACGCCGTATATTTGAACAAAAAAAGCACAATAATATATGTTGAGTTAAAATGGTGAACAATAAACAACCATTTGGAAGTTAATGACTTTTCAGTGCTACCATTTTAAGTACTTTTAAGATAATAAAGCGGTATGGCATCTCATTAAAAATATGATAGTATGCTGTGTTAATTAATAATTATAATTTCGAAAAAACTTTCAAAATTCTTGCTAAGTTAAGGGATACCATCGACTTATGACCGATTTGTCAAACAATGTTGTACCCGTCAATATTGAAGATGAGCTAAAAAATTCTTATCTAGATTACGCCATGAGCGTAATTGTAGGCCGTGCATTACCAGATGTACGAGACGGCTTAAAACCTGTTCATCGCCGCGTATTATTTGCGATGAATGTACTTGGTAATGACTTCAATAAACCTTACAAAAAATCAGCACGTGTTGTTGGTGATGTAATAGGTAAATACCACCCACACGGCGATACTGCCGTTTACGATACGATAGTACGTATGGCGCAACCATTTTCATTACGCTATATGCTAGTAGATGGTCAGGGTAACTTTGGTTCGGTTGACGGTGACTCTGCAGCAGCAATGCGTTATACCGAAATCAGAATGTCAAAAATAGCACATTCTATTTTGGCAGATCTTGATAAAGAAACGGTAGATTTTGTACCTAACTATGACGGTACAGAACATATACCTGTTGTTATGCCAACGCGTATTCCTAATTTATTAGTGAATGGTACCTCAGGTATCGCCGTAGGTATGGCAACCAATATACCTCCTCACAATTTAACAGAAGTGATAAACGGCTGTTTAGCACTGATTGAAAATAGTGATTTGACCTTTGAAGAGATATTAGAATATATACCTGGTCCTGATTTTCCAACAGCCGGTATTATTAGCGGTCGTGCCGGTATTGAAGAAGCTTACCGTACTGGTCGTGGCAAAATTAAAATTCGCGCCCGTGCCGACATCGAAGTTCATGAAACAACCGGTAAAGAAACGATTGTTGTTCATGAATTACCTTATCAAGTAAACAAAGCCCGCCTTATCGAAAAGATGGCAGAGCTGGTAAAAGAAAAACGCCTTGAAGGTATTTCAGCGCTGCGTGATGAGTCTGATAAAGACGGCATGCGCATGGTTATTGAAATTAAACGTGGAGAAGTCGGTGAAGTTGTATTAAATAACTTGTACAAACTTACCCAAATGCAAGTTTCTTTTGGTTTAAATATGGTGGCGTTAACTAACGGCCAACCTAAATTATTTAATATCAAGGAAATGCTTGAAGAGTTTATCCTTCATCGCCGTGAAGTTGTTACTCGTCGTACTATCTTTGAATTACGTAAAGCACGTGAACGCGCGCATTTACTAGAAGGTTTGTCGATTGCATTAGCGAACATTGACCCGATCATTGAATTAATTAAAAATTCACCAACGCCAAGTGAAGCAAAAGAAAAACTGCTGGCTCGTGGTTGGGATTTAGGTAATGTTGCTGATATGCTCAGCGCCGCTGGTGATGACGCAGCACGCCCTGAATGGGTTGAAGCTGGTTTTGGTATTCAAGACGGTCAATACTTCTTAACTATGCAACAAGCACAAGCGATATTAGATCTTCGCTTACATAAGTTGACTGGTTTAGAACACGAAAAAATCTTATCTGAATACAAAGCATTACTCGATATTATCGCTGAGTTATTACATATATTAGGTTCGCCTGAACGTTTAATGGAAATTATTCGTGAAGAGCTAGAAACTATCCGTAATGATTTTGGTGATGAACGTCGTACTGAAATTACTAATGCTTCGCATGACTTATCCATGGAAGACTTGATCACAGAAGAAGATGTTGTGGTTACGTTATCACATGAAGGTTATGTTAAATACCAAGTGTTAAGTGACTATCAAGCACAACGCCGTGGTGGTAAAGGTAAAGCAGCGACTAAGATGAAAGAAGAAGATTTCATTGAACGTTTACTCATTGCTAATACCCACGATACTATTTTGTGTTTCTCAGATCGCGGAAAACTCTACTGGTTGAAAGTGTTCCAATTACCTTTAGCGAGTCGTACTGCCCGTGGCCGACCTATTGTTAATATTTTACCGCTTGATGCAGGTGAACGTATTACCGCAATATTACCGGTTCGTGAATATGCAGAAGACAAGTTTATTATCATGGCAACGGCTTCAGGTACTGTTAAGAAAACAGCACTTACCGCTTATAAAAACCAACGTGCTAACGGTATTATAGCCCTTAACTTACGTGATGATGACACCTTAATTGGCGTTGCTATTACCGACGGTTACAACGATATTATGTTGTTCTCGGATGCGGGTAAAGTTGTTCGTTTTAATGAGAAACTTCGTGACAGTGAAACGGGTGAAATTAAATTAGATGCAGAAACAGGTGAAGAACGTTGGGCATTAAAACCTATCGGACGAACCGGTACTGGTGTTCGAGGTATTAAGTTAGAAGGTGATCAAAAGGTTGTGTCACTTATTGTGCCAGTTAATGATGGCCCAATATTAACGATAACCGAAAATGGCTTTGGTAAACGTACCGCGTTAACTGAATACCCAGCGAAAAGTCGTGCGACTAAAGGTGTTGTTTCTATTAAAGTTAGCGATCGAAATGGCCCAGTAGTTGGCGCTGTTCAGGTTGAAGATTTAGATGAAATAATGCTTATCACTGATAACGGTACTTTAGTACGTACTCGTGTTAATGAAGTTAGTGTTATTGGTCGTAATACTCAAGGTGTTCGTATTATTAGAACGGTTGAAGGTGAACATGTTGTTGCATTGCAACGTATTGACGAAATTGAAGAAGAAGACGTTCCTGAAGGAACGGAAGAAACTTCTGAGCAGTTAATCGCTTCGTCAACTGAGAGTACCTCAACAGAGGTAGCACCAGAAGCTGACAGTGATGAAGAACAACTCATCGAAAGTGATAACGAATAGTTACCGCTATAAATTCGGTTTAAAGGGCGGCTAATCACCGCCCTTTTTATGTTTAGGACGAACGTATGTCACGATCACATCGATGTGAATGAGTGACGATGTTCAGGACGAACGGTATTAAGCAAATGCAGGAGCATTTTTCCATTTGATGAGCAGTCTTATTTTACCCAAGAGAATGCTGACCAAATTGATGTTTATAATAAAAATAATTAAAACAGTTAGACCAAGTGCATCGACAAGCGTATTTAAAACTTTATAGAAGGTGTTGTGTTATATGTCTCATGTATTTAACTTTTGTGCCGGTCCTGCGATGTTACCTGTAGAGGTAATGAAAAAGGCACAAGCAGAATTTGTCAATTGGCAAGGTACGGGTAGTTCAGTGATGGAGCTGAGTCACCGCAGTAAAGAGTTTTTGGTAGTAGCCGCAAAAGCCGAAGCGGATTTACGTGATTTGATGGCAATACCAGAAAATTACAGTGTTTTGTTTTGTCATGGTGGTGGTCGAGGTCAATTTTCTGCGGTCCCTTTAAATTTTCTACCAAACGGCAAATCAGCCGATTATGTTATTTCTGGCTCTTGGTCAAAAGCTGCCGCTGCAGAAGCTGAGCATTATGGTGAAATAAACGCGATCAATGTTGTTAGTAAGGTTAAAGGCGAAACTCACGTATTACCAAGTAACGAGTGGGGCTTAAACCCTAATGCTGCCTTTGTACATTATTGCCCGAATGAAACCGTTGACGGTATCGAGATGTTTGATATTCCAGAAACTCATGGGGTGCCACTGGTTGCTGACATGTCGTCAACCATTTTGTCTCATGAAATTGACGTTAAAAAATTCGGTCTTATCTATGCCGGTGCGCAAAAAAATATTGGTCCCTCTGGTCTAACTATTGTTATTGTGCGTAATGACTTATTAGGCAATGCTCAATTAACAACGCCCTCAATCATGAATTATCAGGTGTTAGCAAAGAACGATTCAATGTACAATACGCCGCCAACCTATGCATGGTATTTAGCCGGTTTAGTATTTGAATGGTTAAAAGAGCGTGGCGGTGTTAAAGAAATTTCAAAGATAAACAAACAAAAAGCTGAGGTTTTATATGGTTATATTGATGAAAGTGCGTTTTATCAAAATCATATTGAAGCAAAGTATCGTAGTCTAATGAATGTGCCTTTTTGGTTAACAGATGAAAGCTTGAATGATGAGTTTTTAAAACAAGCAGAAGCGCAGGGACTAATGGCTTTAAAGGGTCATCGTATGGTGGGTGGTATGCGCGCCAGTATTTATAATGCTATGCCATTAGTGGGTATAACTGCGTTGGTTGCTTTTATGAAAGAATTTTCCGCTAAAAACAGCAAGTAATAACAAGTAAAGTAATCATTTTATCTTTGTTTTATCGCTCGTTTATAGTGCTGGCGAGCAACATCAGTAATTATATTTAGTAAAAGTGATTGAAAAATTGTCATAAAAAAACATTAATTTAATGGAAAAAAAATGTCTCAAGTAAATAAAACATTAACTATCACCACAGGCCTTGCCGGAAAAGTATCCGGAGATATCATTGTACCGGGTGACAAGTCATGTTCGCATCGCTCTATTATGTTTGGCTCTTTAGCTGAAGGTACCACGCATGTTTCGGGTTTCTTACCTGGAGACGATTGTTTAGCAACAATGAATGCGTTTAAGGCGATGGGCATAAAAATAGAAGGCCCTGACAAGCAACAAAATGTTGTTATTCATGGCAAAGGTTTACGTGGTTTAACCGCACCTCAAGAAGCTTTAAATATTGGTAATTCAGGGACAACAATCCGATTAATGTCGGGATTACTCGCCGGACAAAATTTTGCATGGCAAATGGCTGGTGACAGTTCTTTAAATAAACGTCCTATGGCACGCGTTGTTGACCCATTAAAATTAATGGGTGCAAATATCTCTGCTGCCAAAAATGGTACGCCACCGGTTATTTCACAAGGTATTGATGAAGGTCAAACCTTAACCGCGATTCATTACGACTTACCCATGGCCAGTGCACAAGTAAAATCTTGTGTATTACTTGCTGGTATTTATGCCGACGGCATTACCTCGGTAACCGAACCCGGTATTACTCGCGATCACACTGAACGCATGTTGACCGCCTTTGGTTATCCGGTAAAGGTTGAAGATACCCCTATGGGTAAAAAGGTTTCTATTGAAGGCGGCCATCAACTAACGGCTTGCGACATTCAAGTACCCGGCGATATTTCATCAGCAACATTTTTTATGGTTGCGGGTTTAATTGCTAAAGAAGGTCAGTTGACTATTCGTAATGTGGGTATGAACCCGACGCGTATTGGTGCTATTAATATTTTACAGCAGATGAATGGCGATTTGAGCATCATCAACGAGCGTATGGCGGGCGGAGAGCCTGTTGCTGATGTTGTGGTTAAATCATCACCATTAAAAGGTATTGATATAAACGAACGTGATGTACCGCTTGCCATAGATGAGTTCCCAGCGATATTTATTGCGGCTGCTTGTGCTGAAGGTACAACACGTTTACGTGGCGCGGAAGAATTAAGAGTGAAAGAAAGCGATCGCATTCAAGCAATGGCTGATGGCTTAAAAGAATTAGATATTGACTGTACTGTTTATGATGACGGTATAGATATTGTTGGTGGGCAATTAACATCAGGGACTATTCATAGTCATGATGATCACCGTATTGCCATGTCTTTTGCGATTAGCTCATTACGAGCTACTGGTGAAATTCAAATTTTAGAGTGTGACAATGTAGCGACTTCGTTCCCTAATTTTGTCACCTTAGCAAACCAAGTGGGACTAACGCTCAATCAAGCTTAAATTAAGTGACTAACTTAGTTTAACTTGCTTTAGTGTAGATAAAAATATGATAGAACAAATACCGGTAATAACTATAGATGGACCTAGTGGAGCAGGTAAGGGCACAGCCGCACGTTTAGTTGCAGAGCAACTTGGCTGGCACTTGCTTGACAGCGGAGCTATTTATCGTGTGCTTGCAGTGGCGACATTGCATCACCATTTAACTATCGAAGATGAAGAATCCTTGATCCCCATTGCTGCTCATTTAGACGTGCAATTTGAAATAACCAGTCAAGGTGAAGGAAAAGTTATTTTAGAAGGCGAAGATGTTAGTAATAGTATACGCACAGAGGAAGTTGGTGCTATCGCTTCTAAAATAGCAGCCTTCCCTCGGGTGCGTGAAGCGCTTTTACGTCGCCAACGTGCTTTTAAAGTCGCTCCCGGGCTTGTCGCTGATGGAAGAGACATGGGAACAATCGTTTTTAGTAACGCACCAGTTAAAGTTTTTTTAACCGCTTCTGCAGAAGAAAGAGCACAACGTCGATTTAATCAGTTGAAAGAGAAAGGTTTTGATGTTAAAATCGGGCGCCTTTTGGATGATATACGTCAGCGAGATGAGCGAGATCAGACCCGTACGGTCGCTCCCCTTATCCCAGCAGAAGGTGCGTTAATTGTTGATTCTACTGACCTTTCTATTGATGAAGTGGTTACCAAGATTTTAACATTTGCCAATGGCAAGTTAACGTAAACGAAGCTATATAGCTTCAAAATCAACCTATAGCCTACTGTACGGATGCACTGGGCACTATTAAATAACCCCATGAAACATTGATGTTGACTGGATTAATAACTGAGTTTATATGCAAGTTATGACTGAAAATTTCGCACAACTATTTGAAGAAAGTTTAAAAGAAATCGAAACACGCCCTGGTTCAATTATCAAAGGTACGATTGTCGCTATTACTAAAGACAATGTTATCGTTGATGCTGGCCTTAAATCTGAAAGTGTTATTGACATTAACCAGTTTAAAAACAACGCTGGTGAAGTTGATGTAAGCGTTGGCGATGAAGTCGACGTATCTCTTAAAGCTACAGATGACGGTTTTGGTGAAACTATTCTTTCACGTGATGACGCTAAACGTCATGAAGCGTGGCAAGTGCTTGAGAAAGCATATGAAGAAAAAGAAACTGTTATCGGTGTTATCAACGGTAAAGTTAAAGGTGGTTTCACGGTTGAAGTTAGCGATATTCGTGCTTTCTTACCGGGTTCATTAGTAGATGTTCGCCCAATTCGCGATACAACTCACCTTGAAGGCAAAGAATTAGAATTTAAAGTTATTAAGCTTGATCAAAAGCGTAATAACGTTGTTGTTTCTCGTCGTGCCGTTATCGAATCTGAAAGCAGCGTTGAACGTGATGCATTGTTAGAGTCATTAGCAGAAGGCCTAGAAGTTAAAGGTATCGTTAAGAACCTTACTGACTACGGCGCATTCGTAGACTTAGGCGGCATTGACGGCTTACTACACATTACAGATATGGCTTGGAAGCGCGTTAAGCACCCAAGTGAAATCGTAAATGTTGGTGACGAAATACAAGTTAAAGTATTGAAATTTGACCGTGAGCGCACTCGTGTATCTCTAGGTATGAAGCAGTTAGGTGAAGATCCATGGGTAGCAATTGCTAAGCGTTACCCTGAAGGCGCTAAACTTACTGGTCGTGTAACTAACTTAACTGACTACGGTTGTTTTGTTGAAATCCAAGAAGGCGTTGAAGGTTTAGTTCACGTTTCTGAAATGGATTGGACTAACAAAAATATCCACCCATCTAAAGTTGTTAACTTAGGTGACACGGTTGAAGTTATGGTATTAGAAATTGACGAAGAACGTCGTCGTATTTCTTTAGGCCTTAAACAGTGTATTGCTAACCCTTGGGAAGAGTTCGCTAAGAACTTCAACAAAGGCGACAAAGTATCTGGTAAGATCAAGTCAATTACTGACTTTGGTATTTTTATTGGTCTTGACGGCGGCATTGATGGTCTTGTTCACTTATCTGATATTTCATGGGCTGGCGGCGAAGAAGCTGTTCGTGAATACAAGAAAGGTGATGAAATCTCAGCTGTAGTATTACAAGTTGACCCTGAGCGCGAACGTATTTCTTTAGGTGTTAAGCAAACTGAAGATGATCCGTTTAATCAGTACCTTGCAGATACTAAGAAAGGTGCTATTGTTACAGGTAAGGTTATCGAAGTAGATGCTAAAGGCGCTAAAATTGAATTAGCCGAAGGCGTTGAAGGATACCTACGCGTATCTGATATTTCTAGTGAGCGTATCGAAGATGCGTCAACTGAATTATCTGTTGGTGATAGTGTTGAGACTAAGTTTATGGGTGTGGATCGTAAGAACCGTGCTATCAGCTTATCAATCAAAGCTAAAGACCAAGCAGAAGAACGTGAAGCTATGGATAACCTAAACCAAGTTGAAGAAACTGGTTTAAGTGCAATGGCTGCAGCGTTTAAAAACGCTAAAAACTAATTTAGACACTTGAAGGTGAGAAGTGTTTGAAACATAACCCTTCTCTTCGTTTAAAATCCATTGGTGAGAAGGTACTATTAACTTCAATCTAGTGAACACAGGAGGTCAAATGACCAAATCTGAACTTATTGAAAGATTAGCCGATAAATTAAGTCATTTATCAGCGAGAGATGTTGAACAATCTATTAAAGAAATCTTAGAAATGATGGCACAAACCTTGTCAAAAGGTGAGCGTATTGAAATTCGTGGTTTTGGTAGTTTTTCATTACATTTTCGTGCTCCTCGTGTTGGACGTAACCCTAAAACTGGCGAATCTGTTGAGTTGGCAGGTAAATACGTTCCTCATTTTAAACCTGGAAAAGAGTTACGTGAAAGGGTAAATCTTTCAATAGCGTAATTGATAAATTATCAATAAAACGGCATGCTATAATGGTATGCCGTTTTTTTTAACTTAATTTTCATCATAGGTAACTTATTTTGCGTATTTATATTACAGCGTTTTTACTGTTCAGCTTACTAGTCATCGCTTTTATCTTTGGTAGTCAAAATGAGCAGACCTTAACGTTGAATTATCTCATCGCCCGAACTGAACTATCAGTTGCTGCGGCTGTCAGTTTATTTACCACTTTGGGCTTTGTACTCGGCTTACTCTTTGCATTATTGTGGAAGTTTGTTCGAATGATAAAACCTAAAAAGTCATCCTCTAAAGAATCAGTGTAAATTATATGTTAGAACTATTGTTCTTATTACTCCCTGTTGCAATGGGCTATGGCTGGTTCATGGGCCGTAATAGTGTTAAACAAAATGATCACTCAGCTAAACAAGCCTTGTCGATAAAATATTCAACAGGCTTAAATTACCTCTTATCAAATCAACAAGATAAAGCGATAGACTACTTACTAGAAGCTCTTAAAGTTGAAGATGATACTGTTGAAGCACACTTTGCCATGGCCAATTTATTTCGTCGCCGTGGTGAGCTTGACCGCGCATTAAAAGTGCATGAGCACTTAGTTAGACAGAAACATTTATCCGCTAAAGATAAGCAACAAGCGGCTTATGAACTAGGTAAAGATTTCTTTAGTGCCGGCTTATACGACCGCGCTGAAACGATGTTTGAAAAACTGCTTAAATCAAAACACTATGGCTTAAAATCTCTTGATTATTTAATGCGTATTTACCAGTCTACTAAAGATTGGTCAAAAGGCATCAGTCATAAAAAAGCCATTGTTAAAACTAAAGATAAAAAACTTCTTCATAACTTAGCTAATTTTTATTGTGAATTAGCGACAACAGCCTTCGCAGAAGATAACTTTATTGAAGTCATAGAGTTATTAGAGTTGGCGTTGATTTATGATGCTAATTCTTGTCGTGCTAATTGGTTATTAGCTCAAATTTATGAAAAGCATCAACAGTTCAATGAAGCCTGCCGATGTTATCAAGACATCTATCTTCAGGATAAAGAATTCTTTCCTGATGTTATTGATGAAATGCAAAATTGTTATCATCAGTTAGATGCCGACGATGAATATTTTAAATTCATTAGAAAAGTTTATGATGAAACCGGTGGTTCGAGCGCACTGATAAAATACTTAAGTCATCTTGAAGCTAAATATGGCAACAAAAAAGCGAAAGAGTTTATTTTACTTGCCTTGAAAAAGCGTCCAACCATTAAAGGCTTTAAGCATTTTATTAAGATGCAAATGGTTAACTCTACTGAGCATGACAACACCGAAAATTTAGATATGATCAAAGAATTGATTGGCGCTTATTTGAATTTAAAACCCCGTTATAGTTGTCGAACCTGTGGTTTTAATAGTAGTAAACATTATTGGGCGTGTCCTTCATGTCATGACTGGGAACAATTGAAACCAGTTAGAGGCCTAGAAGGCGAATAATATCTAACTTCTTTGTTCTACATTTCAATGGCTGCATCTAAAGTACTCACTGATTAGCGTCAGCTGCGTGCTTTTTCTTTGCTCTTGAATCATAGAAGGTCAAATTAGAATATTATTAAAGAATTAAAGAATTAAAGAATTAAAGAATT